>JAHOYU010000158.1 GCA_019038625.1 Candidatus Latescibacterota bacterium
CACACAATCCCCGTTTGCCGCTGTTGATGACACATTGGTGCGGGCATAGTACGCAAGCCGTTTTGTTCCCATCCAGCTTACGATAGAAGGAAGCTTCATGTGGGGACCAGGAAGGACTGGTAATCGAGGCCAGGGGAGAAGCGATACCTGACGCTAAAACCGCGGAACAACCTGCCAGAAAGCTTCTACGAGTTAATATGCCTGGGGAATTTTGACTCATTTCCGACTGTCCCCCCCTCCTTCCCGTATGAATCTTATATATATTCTTCGTATTTCTTCGAATGTATCGGGTTTGATCGATCCTGATGTGCCTGTCGTAATAGATGATGCTGTTTCGGTTCCGTCGATTTCTCTGGATATTAATATGACATCGATCGTCTTTCCATTGATATCCATAAGAATGATTTTCGTCGAATTTTCTTCGACCGGAGCATCGAAGTCGATCGTTTCTCCAGCCCTGAGAATCTCATCGAAAACAAGTCCCCTGAGAAGAGTCAGCAGGTAGTAGACGTTCTTCGTGGCGATGACCCCGGATTCAGGTGAATCTGCTTTCCAGGCATCGCCTTCAAAGGAGATCGTCTGGGAATGATCCGCTGTTTCCCATTTGAGGGAGTGTACCTGGTCAGGGATAAAATACGAGATGTTCATGACAAGAACATCATCATCAAGCCAGCTGAAGACTTGATCGATTCTCTTTTCCAGGCGGACTACTTTTGTAAGCCCGCTGCGTACGGCGTAAACGAGATCCTCCGTGACATTGCCGAAAGATATCGTTATTGAATCCGAGTCGGTGAAGAGGGTCAGGTCTCTCTGGGAATCGCTAATACCGTATAGGGAAAGAGAATCTGTATTCTCGGCAGCGAATTCCCGGATAATGACTTCTGAGATACCGGTGAGGTACGGTTGTATGAAATTCTTGTCGGCACCTATCTTCGTACCCTTTATCAGCCACGCACCGAGACTTCTCTCGAAACTTATACTGCTTTCTCCTGTCTTTACGTTGAAAGCAACGATGGAATCAGGAGAAATATCCATGAAAGATTTTTCACGGAGATGATATAAAGTCTTTTTTACAAGATTCCGGGTGAGGGTTCTTGTAACGAAGACCCTCTCATCTCCTCCAACTCGAACGTAGCATTGAGAAGTGAGCGGTGTAGAATCACCGATGAGTAAAGTATCGATTCGTCCCGATGTGCCGTTAAAAAATATAATTGTAGCGTATGGAGGAAAGAGGCCATAATCCGCAAGGTTGCCGTCAGGGTCGAATTCATTATTCTTTATCCCGGGGATCATCTGGGAAATAAGGTGTTCGATAGTAGAAACGGCTCCTCGTGTGACAGTCGGATAGACTATGAGCCAGCCGATTTCATCGCAAAGAAAATGTATGTTTTGTCCCTCGGGATTAGTGAAATGGACACTGTCGACTTCTTCGATAGTATATGGAATGACTCTTCTTGATAACTTATTTTCAAGTTCCGATTTATTCTGCCCAGCCTGATCGACCAGGAAAAAATATGCCGCAAGTACCGCGAGAATGCATATGAGAACGACAGGTGTCTTCCAGTTCATGATTACCTCTTAATCCGATCGGCGGATGCGGAGAGTAACGAACAATCCGGCAAGGGCGAAAAGGGCCGGAAATCCAATGACGGACAACCAGAATACAACAAGTCCCTGCCGTGAAGATAGAAGTACCGGCTGGTTGAGTCGATCCGCAGGTCTTATAGAGATCAGATCCTCTTCTTCAGCCAGCCAGTTTATGGTGTTCAGGATGAGGTCCCTGTTTCCGGAAAGCCGTATGTTTCCGTTTGCGGTGAAATCACTGTCGCCGAAAACGACGACCCTGGTTATTTTCGATGGCGTGTCTGATAGTGTGTCTCCAGGAGCGGGTGGAAGTTCCATTTCCCCCGAAGCTATAAGCGAAATTGGTCCGGGAATGTCGTCGGGCGCTTCGTACTGGGTCTTGCCAATATCTAAAAGAGTGTCGATACTGGTCTCGGCATAGGCCTCCTCGTCTGTCTTTCCAAGTATGGTGACTGTCACAGCATCCGGCAGACTTTCTCTGACGTTGACGGACCTCGCCTGGGGGAAAAAGGAAAAAAGACGAAACTGATCTGTTATGGGATGTTTTCCGTACTGGTTTACTACAGGCGTGAGGTAATTTCCTGCCAGAGTCTTTCCGAATTTGTCGATGATGATGTCATCTCCGATCCCTATTCCGAAGGCTGATGCGATCGAGGCGATATATGGGATGTCGACGATCGGATCGAGGAGGAGAAGTACGTTTCCCCCTGATGTGAGATAGTCGAATATCAGATTCCGCTCCGGTTTGAGGAAGTCATTTTTAGGGCCTGCAATAACAAGCAGTTTGCAATCGTGGGGGACTTCTTCGCTTCCGAGCGGCAGGAAATCAGCAATCCCGAAATTTTCCATCCTCAACGCTTCTGAAAGAGAACTCAGACCAGAGGGTTCACCGTCTTCGATGGATCTTTCACCATGACCCGTCGTAAAGTAGATCATTTTCTTTTCTGGAGAAAGAACAGCCCTGATGGAGTTTGTGACACGTTGCTCCGACCAGCTTTCAAGAAGATCGATACGTTCCCCTGATTCGATGTAGATATTGTTGTAATTTTTCAGGTCGTATCTATTCGCGGTGATGGGGTCCTGGTCAGGATCGACGAACCGGAAGCTTATTTTTGGTGTGCAGGACCTGTATTCTGAAAGCAAGTCGAATACTACCGTTTTTTCAGGAACACCTTCCCTGAAAAAGCAGGTGAACTTCACGTTGTCTTTAAGGTTCCCCAGAACTTTGGTCGTCTGAAGGGAGAGAGAGAACCTGTTGTTGCTGGTAGTATCAATCCTAAGGCTGTGTCGTTTTGAAAGAGCCTGCGCGAAGAAAAGGAGAGCGGCGATCACGACGATAGTAACTCCAGTGTTTATCCCGAATCTGGTTGAACGCTTTTGGCCCTCGGATGATGAGACTCTGGCTTCGATTATCAGCGCGAGGATGGAGAGTAAGAGACCTGCAAAAAGAGGGAGGAAAGCGGACCATCCACTGGAATAGAGAATGCCGTATATCACGCTACCCGCCACGGTAAGTATAAGGCCGGCGGGACCAACGATCTTTCTTAGAATGTCTTTCATCAGATCTTCCACCTGTTGGACTCAAGCGACTTGAGTGTGAGAAAAAAGAAGAAACCGCTCATGAATAGATAATAGGATATATCTCTTGTATCTATTATCCCCTTTGTGAAGGAATCGAGATGAAACAGTATTGAGAATTCAGAAAGTATCGCAGAGACGGTCGGTCCCGCAAAGGGTGCGGTCCATCCAATAATCAGAAAAAGAAGTGTCAATCCGAACGTCATCACACCAGCGACCATCTGATTAGATGTGGTTGATGAGAAGAAGGTCCCTATCGAGATAAATGATGCGCCCATCAGAAACAGTCCCAAGTAGCCTGCCATCAAAGGTATTATTTCCGGATCCGTGAAAATGAGGAGCAGTATGGGATAAAGGAACGTGGATGCGAGCATGACAGCATATACAGTCAGCGCGGCGAAATATTTTCCAGCGACCACAGCGAAGTCTGTCACAGGATATGTCAGGAGAAGTTCGAATGTACCCTGTTTCCTTTCTTCCGCCAGTAGCCTCATCGTAAGGAGAGGTAGGAGGATGAGAAGGATAACGCTGATGTTGCCCATCAGTGGCCTCATCACGCCGTCAATCAGGTTAAGGTTTCCGCTGAAGTCGTTATTCTTGATCGCCTGAAGCGATAGCAGGTTGTAGACTCTGAATATCGAGAAGAAAAAATAACCCGAAAGTACAAGGAATACAGTTATAGCAACGTAGGCTGTCACAGATGTGAAATAGTATTTGAGCTCTTTGCTGTATATCGCGCCGAATTTTTTCAAGAGGTCGCCTCCTCGGTAACAAGCTGGATGAAGATGTCCTCAAGAGAAAGTTCCTCATTATAGATTTCCAGAAGAGGGATGTTTTTGCTTACAAGTTTCCTGACTATGGCGTTTCGAACATCGGAATCGATTTCCGATTCGATGATATACTTTGATATCGATCCTTCATCGTCTTCTTTCCTTATCAGAAGGATCCCGTCTATGGATTCAAGAGCCGAGATGACATCTGCTGTCGGCACAGAATCACCGGTGGAGATTCTGGTCACTGACGATTTTTTAAGTCTGTCACGAAGATTATCAGGAGAATCGACTGCAATAAGCCGTCCTTTATTTATAATAATCACTCTGTGGCATACCTGATTCACTTCAGGAAGGATATGACTGCTGAGGATAATGGTCCGGTCGCGCCCAAGGTTGCGGATCAGCTGGCGGATGTCGATTATCTGCCTGGGATCAAGGCCTATCGTCGGCTCATCAAGGATCAGCAGCTCGGGATCGTGAAGTATGGCTTGTGCTATTCCGACACGTTGTTGATAACCTTTTGAAAGCTTTCCGATAGTCCTGTGAAATACTGATTCGATCCCGCATCCGGAAACAGCGTCATCCACAGCACTTTTCAGTCGGAGGGGGGACAGTCCCTTAAGTCGGCCGACGAAACGGAGATAATCGCAGACTCTCATGTCAGAATAGAGTGGTGATTTTTCCGGAAGATATCCTATCATTTTTCGGACTTCCATGGAATCCTTGACGATGTCGTATCCAAAGATCGAAGCGCTGCCAGAATCTGGAGGAAGAAAACAGGTGAGCATCTTCATCGTCGTCGTTTTGCCGGCTCCGTTGGGACCCAGAAATCCAAGGACCTCTCCCTTGGCGACCTCGAAACTGAGATTGTCGACAGCCTTGTTCAGGCCATAATATCTTGAGAGTCCGTTCACACGGATCAAAGTAAAACCTCCGGACATCAAAAATTGCATCTGGGCTAAATGTTCTATTCACCGAACATCAATAATTTAAACTAATTTCTTTTCGGTGGGGTGTCAATCTGGTATTGTCCTGTTCCGACGGTTTTCAGGACTTTTATGGAACAATATTAAGGAATGAGACGTAATTGATAGGGAATGGGCACTTAATTGAAGACAGGCCGATGAAAAGGAAGGAAATAATGATGAGAAAGCTGGTCCTGGTGTTTCTTGCTGTATCGATCCTGCTGCCTTCGACCGGAGCGTTTGCGGCCGAGGCGGAAGATGTCGTATATTCTGCTTTTTTCCCTGGGTTGGGGCAGTTCCGTTCAGGCAGATATGCCAGGGGAACGCTGTTGTTCGGCGCGGAGATCGTTGCGCTGGGCTGGCTCGGGGTGGCTGATATACAGTATGACAGGAAGGTCGAAGCTTATGACCAGGCCAGGATAATGTATGAGAATGCCAGCTATATAGGGGACGCGCAGATCTATCATTCTCAGATGGTCGAAGCCTGGGATGATGCCGAAAGTCTAAATACTTACAGGAAAGTGCTGGTGGGCGCTGCTATCGGAGTATGGGTCGTCAGTGTGGCGGATATGATATGGGGGCCAGAAGCGGAGACCCCGCTATTGACATTTGAGCCTCGCCACGATGGATTCATGGTATGCAGGACATTCACGTTCTAGAGAAGGAGATAGAGATGAAGCGTATTGCACGCCTTATATTGATAATAACGCCGCTATTACTAATGTCCTGCAGTGCTGACCATGGTGATTCACCTGCCGGATTTGACTTCTCAGCTCCGGATTCTCCGACAGACTTCACGGTGACAACAAGCCCGAACGAATTGACTCTGGAGTGGGATTATCCTGGCGATATAGCAGAAGTCAGCGAATTCAGAGTCTACTATTTCTATGAGATGTACGGTCTTGAGGAATTCGTTGGAACAGCGTCAGGTATGACGTATATCGACGAGGACCTTATCGGCAACATGATCTACTGCTACAAGGTGTCGGCTGTCGACCTGGATGGGCATGAAGGTCCACGCACCGGGACGATATGCGAGATGACACAGGATTGATCCCGTAACCTCGATCAGGTACAGGAACCTTTCTTCTGATTCCCCCGTGTCTGTTTTAAAAAGCATGGCATGGATAATGCGTAAAGCGGGAAGAGGAGGACAGGTATGCCTGAAACGAGGACCAAAAAAGGAACTGATACTGGAGTGTCTGGAATCGAGCTGGGGAACTCTTCCAGGAGAGTACGCTCTAAGTATCATGTTGTGATAGATGGCGTAGTCAACCAGGTCGAGACTTTGGACTCCTTCGCGATCAAATTCGGTCTTCTGACAAATATTCCAGTGACAAAGTTAAAACATATCTTGAGGAATATACCTGCTTCAATGTGGGTAGGAACGTCGAAATCGAAGGCGAACGGCCTGCTCACTCTTGTGGAAGAAGCAGGGGGAGTCGGTAGAATAGTGGTCGAGAAACCCGTTGAGGAAAGTACGGAGCATGAAAGTAATCCTGCCCTCAAGAATGCACGGGAGAATTCCTGCAGCAAGTGTGGTTTTCCACTCAATAAAGACGATGATTTCTGTCAGTTCTGTATGACTCGCGTCGGTGAAATCAAGGATATCCCTTCAGAAAAAAATGTGTCCTGCGAAAAAGCAGCCAGGACTTCCATTCCACTTGCCAGGCTTCTATTTTACGTCCTGGTCGTATTTGCCGCTGTGATAATAACTTATGTGATCAAAAGCTGAGATCTTTTACCTGATGTGGTTGTAAGCAGAGTCCAGGATAGTGGAGCCTGGTTTCCATTTCACGAAAGATCAAGGTCTTCCACGGATCGATCAAGATAATCTTCAAGCGAAGGATAGGATCTGACCAGGGAGGAAGGCATCTTCACACCTGCTCCTTTGATCATGGAACTCAGTTGAAACCCGTTTACAAGTGCCTGACCCTGGAAATGGTTGTTAGTGATGATGAACAGGTTCCGGACCTTTCCGAGCATCGAGATGGCTCTCGACTTCCAGGCAGCGAGTTCCTCTGGATCATACAGATAATCATATCTTGCATCACGACCCGCATCAGTTTTGAACCAGTTATCGTAGTTTCTGCCATGAAGCCTGATATATCCGACATCTTCCCTTGTGACGATGTTCGAAGGAGCAATCGAATCTCCTATGACCGGTTGGTCGATGTTGCAGAAGGCAAGGCCGTTATTCCTGAAGAATTCTTCAGTTTCGGGAATCTTCCATGAACCGTGCCTGACTTCCACTACTACCGGCCTGCCTCTGAAGACTTCAGCTACTTTCTGGAGATATTCGAGATTGCTCAGGTCGTTCCTGAACGACCAGGGGAACTGTAGAAGGAATGCACCAAGTCTCCCTGCATCTTCAATCGGAGCGAAACGGTCGATGAATTCGAGTAATCCGTCTCGATCAAATTCTCGAAGGTGCGTGAATTTCTTCAGGACCTTGACAGTGAGATGGAAGTGCTCGAAATATCCTATCCGTTCAGCCCAGCTGCGCACGATCTTAGGTGATGGAGTTCGGTAGAAGGAACTGTTCAATTCCACACAGTTGAAATAGCGTGCGATGAATCTCAGTCTGTCTATTCCAGCCCCGGGAGGATATACCGGCCCTTCCCAGTCAGGATAAGACCATCCTGCCGGGCCGATATACAGTGTGGATCTCATACTTTTCGTTTCGACCATAGTCAGATTATCGAGTGGGTAGATGATTTTTTCAACTGGAAATTATTCTCCAGCTGAGTTAATAATGATTTTCATGAGATCTGATGAACAAAATAGACAGATTCTGATCCTCTCTGGAATCGTAATCATCGCGGCAGTGCTCCGTTTTTATAGACTCGGACATCAATCGTTCTGGATAGATGAGATACTTACTGCGGGATCGTACGCCTCTCCACCTGAGGGGATCTCATACTGGAGGAAGCTGCTCTGGGACATGCACGGTCCGCTTTATTCGCTGGTCATGCACTATTGGAGCATTGTGAGATCATCGGAGGCTTGGCTCCGTTTCCCGGGCGCTTTTGCCGGTGTCGGTTCCGTGATATTGATGTACAGATGGATGTCGTCGATCACTGACTGGAAGACAGCTATGACTGGCGCGTGTCTGCTGGCAGTCAGTCCTTTTCATATTTACTATTCCCAGGAGATGAGGTTCTATTCGTTTCTTGTTCTTTTTGTGCTCCTTTCATTGATCGCATTCAAGAGATTTCTTGATGATCCATGCCGGAAAAGCGGCGTGATCCTCGGTGTTACCCTGGGGTTGGCCTGCCTTTCTCATTTCATGGCTGTTTTTCTCTGCGGAGGATTCCTTATATATATTGTCGCCTCAGGGAGGTTGAGAGGAAAATGGGTCCGGCCCGGGCTGATAGCAGCCATGATAACACTGGTCATAGTCTCTCCATGGATTTATCGTGAGATATATTTCCTGCGAAGGATCGACGTTGTCTCGATATCGACTTTACCTGACGAATCGAGACTCAGAGGAGATCTGACATTGAATCGTTGGGCATACCCTTACTCGTTTTTCGCATTTTCCACCGGATTTTCATTTGGTCCAGACCTCAATCAGCTTCATTTAGTGTCTTCCGGGAAAGAATTGCTGAGAAGCCATGGCTGGTGGATAATCCCGGCAGGGATAGTTTTCTCAGCTCTTACTGTGGCGGGATTGTTCAGAAGCAGAAGAGAAGGACTGCTGGGATTATTTCTTTCGATATCCCTGACGTCGCTCGGCCTTGTAACTACGGCGGCTCTGATGAATATCAAGGTGTTCAATGTACGTTACCTGATCTGTTTTTTTCCAATATATCTGGCGACCCTGGCACTGGGTATCAGAAGCAGGAGGATCTGGGCGCCACCTGCATTAGCGGCAGTAGTTCTGATAATGCTCTATTCCACCTGGAACTATCATATGGTAGATCACTATTCAAGGGATGATTTCAGGAGTGCAGCGGACACAGTAACGGAAAATATGAACGCCGGAGACCTTGTCATCCTTTCATGTGGAAGAGACGTTTTCGAGCATTACTACGACAAAAAGAACGATATAGTCGAATATTCTCCACTAACAATCGGGAACGAAAAGACCAGGTCACGTCTCGAATCACAGTTGTCAGAATACAGGAGAGTATGGTATTTGGGCTGTCGTGAATGGGATGTGGACCCTGACGGGATATTCATCAAAACTCTGTATTCAGCTTCTGAAGAAGGCCGGATCTGGGAATTCACAGGAATAAGGCTGTTCCTGGTCAAAGGCGGGGAATGACAGGCCCGACCAGCCCTGCCATAAAATAGTTGCCTGAAACCTCCTAACCCCATGTAAAACTAGTAGTAACGCAATAAGCAATGTAATGTGGCGGGGTTGACATGTCTGGTTTTCCGGATATACTTATATGTGAAGGTATTAACAGAGGAGGCTCGCTTTGTCCCGGGGCCCTTGAGGATCGAGTATTTGCGCGGCGCATGAGATGTGTCGCGTATTGTTTATAGGGTGCTGAAGGCTGACAGCATCCATTACGAGGAAAAGGTCAGATCGGAGTGAGGTTATGAGAAGATTCCTGATTATCCCCGCCATGGTGGTACTGTTGATCGATCTGGGCTGCGCATGTTCTTCACTCGTGGAGAGAGAGGCTTTTGTGGATCTCTGCGCGAGGGAGGAGTATGTCGAGCTGAATCCGGATTGCAAGTACAACGAGAACATCAGAGATGGTGAAATAACTCGCGGGATGGACGGACATGAAGTGATGGCTTCATGGGGGCTTCCCAACGTCTACATGATATCAAAGAAACAGGCGGAGGAGTACTGGGTGTACTACGTCGATGACAGGGCTTCCAACTCGATCCTGATATATACCCTGACTTTCGACTATGACAACATCCTCAATGACTGGGATATAGACATGAAGAGGTTTGTCGGTAATACCTTCGTCTACAATCCCTCAATGGTGATGGACAAGACAAGGTTCGAAAAACCATCATCTAAGAAATGATCCGAAGGCCTGCCTTGACCCTTTTCGCCCTTATCCAGAGGTAATAGGGCGAGTGTGTTCTTTATTTCCTTTTTTAAAATTGACTTGGGGCACTTCCTTCATTATTCTGGAAGCCGTCATGAGAGGTTTATTGAAGCCTGGATGAAGGAAGGTCCGTAGTTGGTACACAATCGTGAAGATACACCGATAATGGGGAAGATTTCCGATGAACTGGCGGTAATCCCGATAAATGACGGTGTCGTATTTCCTTACATGCTGGTTCCCCTGATTTTAAAGGATGAGAACCTCATCAGGCTCATAGACGAAGCTCTTGATGGAAACAAGATCGTAGGAGCATTTACTCAGATAGACAGTGAGATTGACATGCCAGGGCCCGGAGACCTGTATACGACCGGATGTGCCATGGTGCTTCAGAAGATGGCGAGGTTTCCGGATGGTCATGTCAGGATAATCGGACAGGGGCTGTCCCGGATAGAGATCGGATGTTTCACTGACGATGAGCCGTTCATGAGGGCAAAGATAAGGATACTTGAGGAACCCCATGCGGATTCCGATGAGGGATTAGCCCTCGTCAGGAATGTTTCAGGAGCATTCGCGCGGCTTGTCGATAAATCCGAGTTCTATCCGGATGATCTCCTGAATGTCATCCCCGGGATAGAAGGACCGGGAAGGCTGGCCGATCTGCTGGCGTCGAATATTAATATGGATATCTCCAGCAAACAGAAAGCACTCGAGATGATAGACCCGATAGAGAGGCTGGAGTTTGTCTACCAGAGCATTAACAACGAACTCGAGATAGCGACAATAGGAGAGAGGATCAAAGAGGACGTCCATCGTGAGATGGACCGTGAACAGAAGGAATATTATCTCAGGCAGCAGATCAGAGCCATACAGAAAGAACTTGGTGATACAGACCTGACTGGAGAGCTCGATGAACTGAGGGACAGTATAGATATCAAGGTCATGCCGGAGCATGCCAGAGAGATGGCGATCAGGGAATGGAACAGGCTATCGAGGATGAGTAGCAGTTCTTCCGAGTATAATGTGACGAGGACTTATATCGATAGTATCCTGGGCCTGCCCTGGGAGGATCTCAGGCATGATGTCCTTGATCTGGCCGAAGCAAAAAAAACCCTCGATCGGGACCACTACGATCTGGATAAGGTCAAGGAAAGGCTGCTGGAATTTCTCGCTGTCAAGAAGCTGAATAAGGAAAGTAAGGGGACTATTATTTGTCTTACCGGGCCACCGGGAGTCGGCAAGACCTCACTGGGAAGGAGCATCGCTTCGGCCATGGGACGAGATTTTGTGAGGATCTCCCTGGGAGGGATACGGGACGAAGCCGAGATACGCGGACACAGGAGGACATATATCGGAGCAATGCCGGGGAAAATACTGCAGGGCATAAGAACGGCCGGTACAAGGAATCCCGTATTTATGCTGGACGAGATCGACAAGCTGGGTACAGATCACAGAGGAGATCCGTCATCAGCCCTTCTCGAAGTACTGGACCCGCAGCAGAACAGCACGTTTTCGGATCATTATATAAATATGCCGTTCGACCTTTCCGGTGTCATGTTTATAACGACAGCCAACGTTAAGGAATCGATACCGACACCTCTTCTAGACCGGATGGAGATCATCGACATCCCGGGATATATCACCAGTGAAAAAGTGGAGATAGCCCGTGATTTTCTCATACCAAGACAGCTCGATGAGAATGGAATAAAGAAGGGAAAGATCGAGATAACAGACGAGGCTCTTTATGCGATAATCGAAAAATATACAAGAGAGGCGGGGGTAAGGAATCTGGAGAGAAAGATAGGCTCGATAGCTCGAAAGGTCGCGAGAAAACTTGTCGAAGGCAAAAGGGGCCCATACAGGATCACTCCACGCAACATAAGGAAATATCTTGGTTCAAAGGATTTTCAGGGGCAGGAGATGCTGACGGCACCTGAATCCGGAGTTTCGACGGGAATGGCCAAGACCGCCACTGGTGGGGTGATACTCTTTATTGAAGCTCTGGCTATAAATGGGAGCGGTAACATCAAACTCACAGGGCAGCTCGGTGACGTCATGAAGGAGTCAGCTGAGGCAGCGATGAGCTTTGTCAGGGCCCAGACCTCAGATTCTGGTAACAATGAGAAATTCTTTGAAAAACATGACATACATCTTCATATTCCTGCCGGGGCGGTTCCGAAGGACGGACCGAGTGCCGGAATAGCGATAGCGGCGGCACTGACATCTCTGGCCACTGGCAGAAAGGTAAGAAACGATACCGCGATGACAGGAGAAATCACACTTACAGGGAAAGTGTTGCCCGTAGGAGGAATAAAGGATAAGGTGATTGCGGCGCATAGAGCCGGGATACTCAATATCATTCTGCCGGCGCAGAACAGGAACGATCTTGAAGAAATACCAGGGGAAGTATTGAAAAACGTTGAATTCGTCTTTGTTGATAGAGTCGAAGAAGGGATGGAGAGGGCGCTTATTCCGGGGGATGGAAAGGCTGAAGACAGGAAGGGTAGAGGCAACAAGAGGGATAATGGCTGAAACCAGAAAAAAAGATAATGAAGTGATGTCGAAGATGGTGTCTGCCGTTCTGAGGAGATTTCGGAAAGACAGGACCTTTTCTCTTCCGGACAACCTGACGGGAGCGAAAAGGATACTGATCATCGATTCTGGAGAGGCTGTGGACCTGCTGTTTGTCGCCCCGGTGATTAACTGGTTCCATGAGAATCATCGGGATGTCAGGATCTCACTGCTGGTCATCCAGGAGCATTCCGAGCTGGCAAAAAGTCTGATGAGATTCAACACGATCATCACATATAACAGGAAACAGCTCAAGCTGCTTAAGACTGATTATATGGCTCTTTCCAGAAAACTCAGAAAACAGGAGATAGAGACTGTTATTCTTACAAGCAGGCAAATGTCACTCGAACGGCATCTTCTGGCATTCATGACAGGAGCTGCGGCAAGGATAGGGTTTGCCCATCCTATGGCTTTCCCCTTCATCAATTGCGAGATCAAGGTATCTCAAAACGGATATATCGGGAACGGCATGATACGGATCCTTGAATCTCTGGGGCTGGGAGTAAAAGGCTGCAGAAGAAATATAAGTATCCCTCAGTCTGACCTGGCTCACGCGAGGCAGTTGATACATTTTCGTAAGCCCGAAAAGGAGATACTGACTGTAGCCATAGACCCGGGGAAGGGAAAGACTCGTCACAGCGTTATCCCGGAGACAATTGCATATCTTGCTAATAACCTGGCGGGCAGAATGAAGGTCAAATTCCTCATCCTCATGGATCCAGTCGACCAGAAATTGTCAGAGCGCCTGCGAAGAGAGCTGAAGGGAGAGATGATAGACCTCGTTCCCTCATCACAGGCCGAGACCCTTGCCCTCCTCGCAAATTGCGATCTCTTTCTTTCCGGTAATACTGATCTTTTTCATTTTGCTTCAGCGCTCGGAATACCTTCCATCGGGTTGTTTACAAAACACGACGGGAAGCAATGGATGCCTGACGACGTTCCCAATATAAGGATCTTCAAGGGTGTTAAGGGTGAGAAGCTGTCGCTCAAGACATTCTTTCAGAATGTCGATGATGTGCTGTCCACCAGAGAGAGTGTTTCCCCCTGAAATCATCCATGAAAGGCCGCGAAGTAGTGAGTGATAAGCATTCCGGAAGACTTTACTTGAGGCTCCTCTCATATCTCAGGCCTTACTGGAGGAGGCTCATTCTCCTTTTTGTATGTACTACTCTGTTTGCAGCGCTCAGCGGTGTTTCCCTGACACTTATTCCTCCATTTCTGAATATCCTGTTCTCCGAACAGAATCAGCAGGAAACAGGTCCGGAGGTCAAGGACGATCAATCGTTGCTGATCCCTCAGGCAGTTGAGAACAGAATTGACAGGATCAAGGACAAGGCGAAGAGTTTGATTTACAAAGGAAGGCCCATAGACAGGCTGGCACGGTTCTGTGTCCTGTTTTTCATTCTGATGCTGATCAAGAATATCCTGGACTATTTCAGTACGTATCTCACAATTTATCTGGAACAGTCGATACTTCATTCCATCCGAAACGAACTTTATGGAAAGCTCCAGATGCTTCCCATGTCTTTTTTCGATAATCAAAAGACAGGCCATCTGATATCGAGAGTGATGAACGATGTCACCAATCTGAGGGGAGCGATCGTCGGTGGGCTTGCCAGTATAATCCGTAATGCGCTTATGACGGTGATCGCTGTTACTATCATCTTCTACACTTCATGGAAACTATCTCTTTTGACGATTCTTCTCGTGCCGGTGAATGTCCTGCTCATCTCCCTGATAAGCAGGAAGTTGAGAAAGGGAAGCAGAAGAGCACAAGAGAAGATGGCAGATATGACATCGGTCCTGCAGGAGACGATTTCGGGAGTGAGAGTCGTCAAGGCTTTCGGCATGGAGGAATTTGAGAGATCAAAGTTTAATATATTCAACTTCCAGTATCTCCGTGTGTATCTCAAGATGCGGAGGGTCGCCGAACTGGCCTCGCCGTCGAGTGAGATGCTGGGGATGATAGCGAGTATGACGATTCTCTGGTATGGAGGACGCCTTGTTATAGACAGCGAACTCGCTCCGGCAAATCTGATGATGTTTCTGGTTGCGATGCTATGGGTAGTCAGCCCCATCAAGAATCTTAGCAAGTTAAACAATGTGATCCAGGAGGCTCTGGCATCAGGGGAAAGGGTATTTCAGATCCTCGACATTCCTACCGAAAGCGACCGGTCCGGGGAAAGAAAGCTGGACAAAATAGAGAGGAACATTATTTACAGGAGTGTCAGCTTCAACTATGAGG
>JAHOYU010000159.1 GCA_019038625.1 Candidatus Latescibacterota bacterium
ATCTCGATCTGTGCCACAAGGACCGGTTGTGGCAAGAGCCAGACGACAAGGACTGTCGCAAAGCTTTTCCTGGACGCCGGAAAGAAAGTCGCCGCGATCAGGCATCCGATGCCTTACGGTGACCTGGTCGCGCAGAAGGTGCAGCGTTTCGGTTCGATCGAGGACCTGAAGAAGCACAAGTGCACGATCGAGGAGATGGAAGAGTACGAACCTCACATCGTCAACGGTGTCATCATATATGCCGGTGTGGATTACGAGGCTATCCTCCGCGAGGCGGAGAAGGAAGCCGATATCATCCTCTGGGACGGCGGAAACAACGACATGTCGTTCTATCTGCCCGATCTGAATATCGTGGTAGCCGATCCGCACAGGCCGGGACATGAACTCGACTACTATCCCGGCTTCGCGAACCTTCTTATGGCGGACGTCGTGGTCATCAACAAGATCGACACGGCGGACCTCGAGGGAATAGAGGATGTCAGAGAGAATATCGCCGAGTTCAACCCGAACGCGATAATCGTTGATGCTGCCTCACCTCTGCGCGTAGAGAATGCAGATCTGATCAGGGGCAAAAAGGTCCTCTGTGTAGAGGACGGCCCGACACTGACTCACGGCGGGATGCCTTACGGCGCCGGTGTCATGGCCGCGCTGAAGTTCGGTGCAGCCGAACTGGTAGATCCCAGGCCATGGGCAACTGGCAAGCTGGCCAGGACCTTCGAGAGATATCCCGATGTAGGCACGCTTCTGCCGGCCATGGGATACGGTGACGAGCAGATCAAGGATCTTGAGACTACGATCAACAATGTAGAATGCGATGCTGTCATCATCGGCACTCCGATCGATCTCGGCAGGATCATCGACATAAAACAGCCGTCAGTGAGGGTCAGCTACGATCTCGACGAGATCGGCCATCCTACCCTTGCCGATGTTCTGAAGGATTATCTGAAGTAGATAAATGACTTTCAGTGAGTGACGTGAGTCGCCTAAATAAATAGATAGCGGAGGTCTTAATTGAAGATCCATGAGGTTGACGCAAGAGGGATATTTGCCGGCGCGGGACTTCCCGTGCCACCAAGCATCCTGATAACAGAGCCCGCGGAGGCCAGGGGGGCAGCCGAAGAACTCGGTTGCCCGGTCGTGGTCAAATCGCAGGTCCTGGTCGGTGGAAGAGGCAAGGCAGGTGGGGTGAAGCTGGCCTCGACTCCCGAAGAAGCTGTTGAAAAAGCCGGGGCGATACTGGGGATGGATATCAAGGGGCTGACGGTGGAGAAAGTCCTTATCGCCAAAGCGGTCGATATCTCCGAGGAGTTCTATGTCGGGATGGTCTACGACCGTGTCACGCGCAAGCCATTGATGATGATCTCTCCTGCCGGAGGGATCGATATCGAGGAAGTCGCCAGGACCACTCCAGAGAAGATACTGAAGGAAGCGATCGATCCCCTGTCAGGGATACTGCCATTTCAGTTGAGGAAGATGTCGGCCTTTTTAACGTCGGACAGGGCTGTCGCTAAACAGCTGGCTCCCGTTTTTAAGGGCCTTTTCAGAGCGTTTATGGAAGTCGACTCATCGCTCGCAGAGATAAACCCTCTTGTCGTCAGTCCTGACGGGAAGGTATGGGCGATCGATGCCAAGATCAATATCGACGATAACAGCCTCTACAGGCACGCCGCATTGGAAGCGATGAGGGACGATTCTTCGGAAGATCCCGGTGAAGTGGAAGCCCGTGACTCGGACCTTTCATTCGTCAAACTCGATGGGAAGATAGGTTGTATAGTGAACGGGGCCGGACTGGCGATGGCGACGATGGATATGATCAAGTATTTCGGCTCAGAGCCGGCGAACTTCCTCGATATCGGTGGAAGTTCCAGTCCCGAGAAAGTACTCGCTGCGATGAAGATAATCGTGCGCGACCCCGGGGTTAAAGCGATCCTTATCAATATATTTGGCGGTATCACCCGATGCGACGACGTAGCCAACGGTCTGCTTCAGGCGAAGAAAGACCTGGGAGTGGATATTCCCCTGGTCGTCAGGTTGACCGGGACTAACGCCGAGGAGGCGAGGGCCATCCTCGAAGGTACGGAACTGGTTCCGGCCGCGACGATGGAAGAAGGCGTCAAGAAGGCGATCGAGATCGCCAGCGCTTCATAAAATGAAAGGAAGCTCGAATTGAGTATTCTTGTCGATAAGAACACGAAATTGATCGTCCAGGGGATCACGGGCAGGGATGGAGGTTTCCATACCAGCCAGATGGTAGCCTATGGGACGAATGTCGTCGGTGGAGTGACTCCCGGCAAGGGTGGTCAGAAGACCGATGACGGGGTGCCGGTATTCAATACGATGGAAGAGGCGGTCCGCGAGACTGGTGCTGATACCAGTGTCATTTATGTGCCGGCCCCTTTCGCCGCGGACGCTATATGCGAAGCTTCCGACGCAGGCGTCGAGCTGGTCGTCTGTATTGCCGAGGGCATACCGGTCAAGGATATGGTCAGGGCACTTCCATACGTGCGTGAACGGGGTACGACTGTCGTCGGCCCGAATTGTCCCGGAGTGATCTCGCCAGGTAAGGCGAAGGTCGGGATCATGCCAGGGAATATTCACAAAGAAGGTAAGGTGGGAGTCGTATCAAGAAGTGGCACCCTCACTTACGAAGTCGTTTATCATTTAACTCAGAACGGTTTGGGCCAGTCCACATGTCTGGGAATCGGGGGAGATCCGGTGATCGGTACGAACCTTCTCGACGCGATGGCTCTCTTTGCCGATGACGACGAGACTGAAGTGGTCGTCCTGATCGGTGAGATCGGTGGAAACGACGAAGAAAAGGCGGCAGAGATCATAAAGAACGGCTATCCCAAAAAGGTGGCCGCGTTCATAGCAGGCAGGACCGCTCCTCCTGGCAAGAGGATGGGACACGCGGGAGCGATAGTGACGGGTGGTACGGGAACGGCGGCTGAAAAGGTCGAAGCGTTCAAGTCTGCTGGAGTGGAAGTAGCGGAGATCCCGGCTGAAATAGCTGAAATAGTATCCAGACTGATATAGATATTGGAGGAAGAGTTGGAAAAGACATACCTGATGATCAAGCCGGAGATGGTCAAGGCCGGAAAACAGGGTGAGCTGATTGAATTTGTCCAGAGAAACGGTTTTGTGATCACGAAGATGAAACAGTTCCGATTCAACGCGGAAAGAGCTGGGGAATTCTACGGCGTACATCGCGAAAAACCTTTCTTTAACGATCTTGTCCAGTATATTACTTCGGGCGAAGTCGTCGGGCTGCAGCTTGAGAAAGATAACGCGATCAAACTGGTCAGGGAACTGGTCGGAGCGACCGATCCGGCGAATGCGAGCCCGGGTACGATACGGTATATTTACGGAGCAAGTCTCCAGACGAATGCCGTGCATGCCTCTGATTCACCGGAGTCGGTGGAAAAAGAGCTTGCTATCGTATTTCCCGAAGATTAATATAAATGCCTTATGGAAAAGGATATTATAAAGATGCAATTGGATCTTGCTCATGTGGAGGAGCGGGAATCCTTTTCCTTTGATGAGAGGTTCGAAATACCCTCGGCAGAGGGTGGCAAGATGGAGTGCCGGGTCCTTGTCACGGCTGATGTAACGAGGACCGGAAGCCGTTACCTTCTCCGGGCTGCGATAGAAGGGGTAATCAGGACCGATTGCAGCAAATGTCTCGAACTTTTCGATTACAGGATCGAAACGGGTTTCGACCTGGTGTTTCAGGGTGGGGCAAGCGTACAGATACCGGAGGACCTGGAAGAAGACGATTTTATCGTACTTACCGGCGAGAACGAATACTGCTACGATATCTTCCCTCGTTTGAGGGAAGCAGTCGTGCTGGATTTACCGATAAGGTATCTCTGCAGCGAGGATTGTTCCGGGATATGCCCCGGCTGCGGAGAGAATCTGAATAATGCAGACTGCAAATGTAATGTGACGGAAGGCGACTCAAGATGGTCGTCGCTGAAGAAGCTCTTGAAGGAGCAGGACGAATAAGTAAAGTCCCGGGAACCGGGAGGAGTTAAAATGGCAGTTCCAAAAAGAAGGACATCGAAGTCCAAGAAAAACATGAGAAGGTCGCACTGGAAAGCTTCCAGCCCCGCGCTGTCTGAGTGCTCGCATTGTCATCAGTCGAAGCAGCCTCATACTGTCTGCCCGAATTGCGGCTACTATGCCGGTCGGGAAGTTATCAAGCCGGTCGTCAAGGAAGAATAAGTGGTCTCAGATGACCTGACGGAAATACTCGATACAGGCTCCGCCGGACAGGTGGAGCCTCGTTCGAGTCTCTCCCGGGAGTCAAGATGAGGATAGCACTGGATGCGATGGGTGGCGACAAGGCCCCCGAAGAGATCATCGATGGAGCGGTAGAAGCAGTCGCTACTGCTGCCGGTAGATTCGAAGTGGTCCTGGTTGGCCAGAAGAAGGTCATTGAGGATTACATGACCGGGCGTTCGTTTTCACGC
>JAHOYU010000160.1 GCA_019038625.1 Candidatus Latescibacterota bacterium
ACACTGTCTATGGCCGTGAGGGTTTCGTCGGGGAACGCCCCAAAAACGAGATCGGCATGCACTCCCTCCGCGGAGGCGATGTCATCGGTGAACACCAGGTGATATTCGCCGGCGAAGGGGAGAGGTTCGAACTGACCCACAGGGCCCACTCGAGACGGACCTTCGCGAGAGGCACCCTGCGCGCGATAAAGTTCATAGTCGGGCAGGAGCCTGGGTTCTATTCGATGAAAGATGTGCTGGGTCTGTAATACAAAGTCTGCGCTTGTGAAAGAAGTCCCGCAGCCTCAAGGCCTCGGGACTTCTTGTATTAATGATTCATCGAACTACGCCCTACAGATTAAAGCAGACCACTTTCGGCTCTGTCATCTCCTGCAGGGCAAACTTGATCCCTTCGCGGCCGAGGCCACTGTTCTTCACTCCGCCGAAAGGCATCATATCGATCCTGTAATCGGATGAGTCGTTGATGATTATCCCTCCGACCTCTACTTCCTGGATCGCCTTGAACGCGTTGTCGATACTGCTGGTGAATATTCCGGCGTGGAGCCCGAAATCAACATCGTTCGCCTTCGCGATGGCTTCGTCGAGATTATCGACCGGATAGAGGTTCACCGTAGGCGCAAAGACCTCCTGCTTGTCGAGCGTCGATCCGGGAGGCACATCGGCCAGCACGGTCGGATCATAGATGGCACCATTCCTGGTACCACCGATGAGCACACGCGCGCCCTTCGCGACAGCGTCGTTCACCCATTTTTCGATCCGCTTGGCCTCGCCTTCGTTGATCATAGGACCCATATCGCAGTCCTCTTCCATTTTCGGCCCGACCTTATACTGCCTGGTGCGCGATACAAACAGGGTCTCGAATTTCTTGTAGATATCTTTCTCTATGTAGATCCTCTGAACGCCGATACAGTTCTGCCCGGCAGCCCAGAAGGCACCCGACACACTGTTCGCAACGGCCTGTTCGAGGTCACAGTCAGCACAGACGATGACAGGAGTGTTCGATCCGAGTTCCATCCCGATCTTCTTCAGCCCCGCCTTTTTAACGATCTCCTGCCCGGCCTCCACGCCACCTGTAAAGCTCACCATGCGCACGCGAGGATCTGTGACCAGGGCATCTCCTATCTTCGCTCCATAACCGGTGACACAGTTCAGGATGTTGGCGGGAAGGCCCGCTTCCATCATAGCCTCACAGAGCTTGAGCGCTGAAAGTGGAGTCACGGTCGCTGGCTTCAGCACTACGGAGTTTCCTCCGGCAATCGCCGGCCCGAGCTTGTGCGCGACAAGATTGAGCGGGTCGTTGAAAGGAGTGATAGCCGCGATCACGCCGATCGGGAACCTGAAATAGTATCCCTGCCTGTTCTCCGAACCGGGGCTCGATGAGAATGGTATAGTCTCTCCGACCACTCTCCTGGCCTCCTCGGCCGAGATCATGATCGTCATGGCAGCGCGTGCGGCCTCCCCGCGGGCCTCGCGGATCGTCTTGCTTCCCTCCATCGCGATCGTCTTAGCGAAATCCTCCAGATTCGCCTCGATGATATCGGCCGTCTTCCTGAGGATCGATATCCTCTCGTGGACTGGCAGCGCGCGATTTATCTTGTACCCTTCGACCGCCGCTGTTATCGCGGCGTCGATATCCTTCGCCGTACCACTCGGAACCGTATCGATGACGGTATTGTCGAGAGGATCCTTCACATCGATCGTGTCACCAGAGTCTACCCATTTTCCAGCAATCAACATCTTCATATTCTGTACCATTCCTTCCTGCGACTCATCGCGCCCTGACAGGTCACGAGACTTCGGCGCGAGATAGCCTGTCGAGTACCTATCTGGTCATCCCGTGGATTGCCAGAAGATCTATAAGCAACGAATATCCTGTTTCCTTCCTGCCCGCGCCCGGTCCTACTATCGTGACGTCGCCGAGCAGATCGGTATCGAAAGTCAGTGCGTTCATAGCGCCCCCCACTGAAGCCAGCGGATCGGTGACTGCTACTTTCTCCGGCTTGACCGAGGCAGAGACACCTGATGCGGTCTTCGCGACCTTGCCGATAAGCTTCCATCTCATACCCTCAGCCTTTGCCTTTTCTATGTCTTCGAGAGTGATCGCCGTGATACCGGTCCTGTCTACATCGGCAGGAGAGATCTCAGCGCCCATCACGCTCTTGGCCAGGATGACTACCTTCGCCAGAGCGTCGAATCCCTCGACGTCCGCCGTCGGGTCGGCCTCGGCGAATCCAAGTTCCTGCGCCTCCTTGAGTGCGTCATCATAACTCTTGCCAGTCTCCATATTGGTCAGGATGAAGTTCGTCGTACCGTTGAGGATGCCGCGGATCTCCCTGATATCGCATCCGGCGAGACACATCTCACCGAGGTTCAGGACAGGCGTGCCTGCTACTACGGTTCCTTCGTAGCGGAACATAACATCTTTCTCATCCGCGAGTTCGGCAAGTTCCTTGAAGAAGAGCGCCGTCGGCCCCTTGTTCGTCGTCACCAGGTGCATGCCACCTTCCAGCGACGCCCTGAAATGACTGTTGGCCGGCTCACCCGTCTTGATATCGGTATATGATACTTCGATCACGGCATCTGCATCTGCCTGCTCGATGGTCTGCAACGCGTCAAGACCCGTCGTGGCCCCGGGATACTCGGAGATCTTTCCGTCCTTCGCCAGATCGAGGACCTTCGCCAGATCGAGTCCGTTATTATCGAGAGCTGAACCTTTTGTGAAATCGCTGACCGCGACAACACTGAACTCGTATCCGTACTGCTCTTTCAGAATATCTTTTTTCTCCAGAAGTATCTCGGCCAGGCCCTGGCCTACCACTCCAAATCCGATAAACGCCAATTTCTGCATTGTTTCCTCCCAGCCTGAGCCGCCCGCGCCAGGCCATGAATAAGGGTTCCTTCCGTTCCTGTTTTATCTTCATCTGCAAAAATCCGAGATGGGAAGTATGCACTACGGGGCCCATATTGTCGATGAATGTTTTTGCAATATTTCGCCCGAAAATATACCATCTACTATAGAATCGGTGTTCCCACGTGGCTCAGAGCTCGGCTTCGATGAAAGGAAATAACATGAAACTGGCGCTTGTTCAGCACAAAGTAACAAAAGACAGGGACGAGAACCTTGCCCGAGGCCTTTTGGCGTTTGAAGAGGCTGCCAGCGCAGGGGCTTCAGTCGTCGCCTATCCAGAATTGTCATTCAGCTGGTTCCTTCCCCAGCACGCTGCCGAAGGCGACGTATCGGCACTTGCTGAGACGGTTCCGGGCCATACTACTGAAAGATTCTGCGAACTGGCTGGCCGTCTCGGAGTAGTCGCAGTTATCAACCTGTTCGAGAAAGATGGGAACAGAACCTTCGATACGACGGTAGTAATAGACTCCGACGGATCGATAAAAGGGATGAACAGGATGGTCCATGTCACCGATCTTCCCTGCTTCCTCGAGAAGGGATATTACACTCCGGGGGACCTCGGCGCCGGTGTCTTTGACACTTCAGCCGGCAGGATCGGTATCGCCATCTGTTACGACCGTCATTTCCCTGAATACATGAGAGCCCTCGGGCTCAAGGGAGCACAGCTGGTGATAGTCCCCCAGGCAGGGGCGATGGGTGAATGGCCCGCCGGACTATTTGAGGCGGAACTCCAGGTGGCTGCCTTTCACAACGGCTATTTCGCCGCTCTTTCCAATCGTGTCGGCAAGGAAGACTGCCTGACGTTCGGGGGTGAATCGTATGTAGCAGGGCCCGACGGCAGGGTGCTAGCGAGAGCACCAGAACTTGAAGAGATGATCCTCTACTGCGATATCGATTACGGAGAGCTCGACGGATGCAGCGCGAGAAAATACTTCATCCCGAGCCGCAGACCAGAGATCTACCCTGATCTTTAAGTCGGGCGGGCACGGCGATTTGCCCTTCGGCGAGTTTCGCAGCACAACGCCTTGCGCTGTGCGAGGACTGTTTGAGCAAGAAGGGCAAGATCACATGTCCTGGCGAGGACTGTCCGAGCAGGAGAACAAAACATCCCCCATACGAAAGAGGAGCCCTGGCACTCTTTCCGGGACTCCTCTTCGATATGGGAACTACTATGGTGGAATACCTGCTATCAATCCTTCTTGATCCGAACGTTTCCGTTGATCGTCCTTATCTTTATTGTATGTTCTCCGCCATCGACTTCGCCGGTGCCGTAGATATATTTCCTCTTCTGCCCCCACTTCCTCTTCCATTCCTTTGTCTCTTCTATCTGGATCGGGAAATCAGAGATGATCTCGCACTTTTTGCGGTAATTTTTTGTAAACGCGATCTCCACGTCGAAGTCTATCGAAAGTCCGGCTGGAAGAGTGACCTCTACATCCCCACCCATCGATTTGATCCGGACATCCCTTTTACCTTTGGCAGGATCGCCGACCATTCTCACCGTCACATCGCCACCCATCGTCGTTGCCACGACCCAACCATCTATACTGTGGATCTCGATGTCTCCACCCATTGTCTTTGCTTTGGCATACTTGCCGGCACTCTCGATCGTGATGTCACCACCCATCGTGTGCGCGTCAGCGCCCTCGGGAGCCTCGTCGATATCGACATCTCCGCCCATGGTACTCACTTTGACTTTTTTGGCCCGCTTCACATCGATATCTCCGCCGAAGGTCCTGGCCTTTATCTCTTTGCCTTCATAATCGAGGTTCAGGTCTCCGCCCAGAGTCGAGATGTTGACCTCATCGTCGTCATCCGATCCTTTAGATTTCCTGGAAGACTTCCTTCTTTTTACACCATCATAAGTAACGTCTCCACCCAGCGTGCTGCCTCTAAGGTCTCCGATGACGTCATTTATCCTCACATCGCCGCCTAACGTCTTCACCTTTCCATCCAGCTCGGAATCGCTGATCCTGATGTCCCCACCCAGCGTCGTTACATTCGCCTCTCCCTTCAGGTGGTTGAACTCGATGTCCCCACCCATCGTCTTTCCGCTGATCTTTCCCTCGACCTTCTCGATCTCTACGTCTCCGCCCATAGTCTCGAACTTTATATCATGCTTCGAGGGCACTCTGAGATAGATTCTCGTGTCGACTTTCCCCCGACGGAACTTTCTGTCGAAGTGCAGGCGTATCTTGAGTCCGGATCTGGTCCTGTCGAACTCGTGTTCCACATCTTCCATATTGCGACCGCTGATAGCGATCTCGACTTCCACATTGTCTCTGTCCGAGCCGACAATGATTATGTCGCCACCGGTCTCGATGTCGAGCTCGATCAGCTCCCCCGGCTTGAGATCGAATTCCTCGGTAATGACCTTCTCTTTGTAGGCCTTTCTTTTCGATGCTGCTGAAAGATCTGCCGACATCATCAGGCCGACCATTAAAACAAGCAGTGTCAGAGCAATAATCTTTTTCATATCGGTTTCTCCTCCGGTAATCGGTATATAATGAATACGCTTTCACACTCTTTTTGTTTCAGCTTTTTCACCCCTCCTGCTATTGTCATTCGTGATACTGTTAAAAGGTCTTCGGGGTGACAGAATGCAGGATGGAGAGGATGGAATGAGCAGGAAAATCCGAGTGGGACTCGCGCAGGCAAACCCGATAGTCGGCGACCTTGAAGGAAATGCCGCAATGATGGGGTCCTGGATAGCCGAAGCAAAGACAAAGGGGATCGATCTTCTTGCGTTTCCAGAGCTTTCCATATGCGGTTACCCCACAGAAGACCTGCTCCTGAAGCCATCCTTTCTCGAAGATTGTGAAAAGGCCCTTGCCCGGGTAGCGAAACTTGCCAGGGGAATAATAGTCATAGCTGGCGCCCCGGAATCGCCCGGGAAAGGCTCAGGGCCACTCTACAATACAGCCGTCGTTCTTTCGGATGGAAAGATAGCGGCCAGGTACAGAAAGATTCACCTGCCGAATTACGGTGTATTCGATGAAAAACGATATTTCACTGCCGGCACGAAGCCCCTTGTCTTGAGGATCGGTGACTTATCGATCGGGGTAAGTATCTGTGAGGATGTCTGGGTCGACGACGGCCCGACCGGGGCACAGGTCAGCGAGGGAGGGGCCGATCTCATAGTGAACATCTCCGCCTCACCCTATAGCAGGGGCAAATGCCGCGACCGCGAGAAACTTATGCGTAAACGTGCGAGGGAACACAGCGTCTATCTATGCTACGCCAATCTTATCGGGGGACAGGACGAACTGGTCTTTGACGGCAGTAGTGTAATATGCTCTCCCGAAGGAAAGACGATCGCGAGAGGGCGGCCGTTCGGCGAAGAATTGATTATTTCAGACATCTCGATCCGCCATGGCCGCAAGACATCCTCAAAACGGAGGAACCCCACGACTCCGAACTCCGGCAATCCTGCCGTGACGGTCGAAGGAACAATCGATTTCGCGGATCTTCCCGCGTTGAGACCCCGGGGAAAATCAGGCCCGAAAAGGATATCGACGGCAATGGCCGAACACCTCGGGCCATCGGAGGAAATCTATGAGGCTCTCGTGACAGGCACCCGGGATTATGTCGAGAAAAATGGATTCAGGGGGGTCGTCCTCGGCCTCAGCGGTGGTATCGATTCGGCTCTGACGGCGGCTGTCGCTGTAGATGCCCTCGGCCCCGAAAGGGTGAAGGGAGTGACCATGCCTTCGGGGTACACATCGGGCGCGACCCTGACCGACGCGAAAAAGCTGGCTTCGAATCTTGGCATCTCCCTCTATGAGCTTCCGATAGGCACGATCTACAATTCATATCTTTCCCTTCTCGGAGGACTGCTTCCGAAGGGGGATATCGGAATAACAGAGGAAAATATTCAGGCCAGGATAAGAGGCAACCTGCTGATGGCGTTTTCCAACCGCTTCGGATGGCTCGTCCTGACCACTGGGAACAAGAGCGAGATCGCCGTGGGATATTGCACCCTTTACGGAGATATGGCGGGTGGATTCGCCGTTCTGAAAGACGTTCCGAAGAGCCTCGTCTTTACATTGAGCCGCTACCGGAACAGGGCTGCCGGAAAAGCTCTGATCCCGTCATCGACTATCAGAAGGAAACCTTCCGCGGAACTGCGCCCGAACCAGTGCGACCAGGATTCCCTCCCTCCTTACGACGTGCTGGACCGGATCATCGAACTCTACGTCGAGCATGACATGTCACTCATGCAGATAGTGGCGGATGGCATCGAACGAAAAACCGCGCTGGACGTCATAAGCATGATAGACAGAAACGAGTACAAACGCAGGCAGGGTCCTCCGGGGATCAAGATCACGCCGAAGGCATTCGGAAGGGACCGCAGGCTTCCCATCACCAACCGTTACATGAATCGTTGATGGAATTTTCAGCGGTTAAATTCGAACATCCCATCTTCGAATAATCTTCACTCAATCGTTCCCTTTTCGAACATTCCTTCATCGAATGTCCTTCCCCAATCATTCCCCCTTCGAATGATTCCTCTTCAATCACTCCTTACTCGATCATCCCATCTTCGAATGTTCGTTCTTCAAATGTCCATCTATTTTCTTTTTCCCAAAGTCTTTGACAGCCTTGTGCTG
>JAHOYU010000161.1 GCA_019038625.1 Candidatus Latescibacterota bacterium
GTCCATACTCTTGAGAGCGGTCACTAGCTTGTCGGTGATGGCCTGATCGGTCTGGGCACAAGCTGCCATAGGCCATTCGGGATACAACCTGGTGGAATGCACGAACGGGAAATCACCCTCGACCTGGTTGATGATGCGGAAGTCAGCCATATTGATCGTACCCTCGTCGGCCATGCGCTCCATGGTGTCACTTCGTACACTACCCACTTCGCAGACCCCGTTCAACACCGCCAGCACAACGTTGTCATGCTTGCTGCCCATCATAAATTCCGCGCAATCGGTTTCCGGATTGATGCCGTTGTCCATGAGTAGACGCCAGGCCATCTGGGCTCCACCGAAGGACGATTTCTTGACGACCATGAACTTCTTGCCACTAATGTCCGCCAGGTTCTGGATAGGACTGTCCGCCTTCACCAAGATGACCCCGCCGAATTCACTCAGGGCATTTCCCTTGCGGGAGTTGATGAGGGTGGCCACGGCCTTGACGCCCATTTTCTTTTCCAGCCCCACGTAGAAGGCGCTGTTGGCCAGGACAAAGTCCACCTTGCCGCCGGCAACGGCAGGTTCAATGGCCTCAAATTTCAGGGGCACGATCTTGACTTTGTCGCCGATCTGTTCGGTCAGATATGCGCCCATGGCTCCCCACTTCTGCATACATTTCGGAGCGCCGCGCTTGGCCAGAATGCCAACCTTGACTTCCGCCAAAGCTCCCTGGGGCAGGTTCACGGCCACGAAGACCATCAAAACCAGGAAGATCATAATTTTCTTCATTTTTTCTCTCCTAAGTGCAAAAACTTGGTCTGAAAGTTCGGGCTCGGAAACCCGCACACTGCTTTTCCAACGCACTTTCCTGTCGGCACATATCGCAATTACTTAAGTAATATTCCCTAGTCGACGGTCGTTTTCCCAGTAAATCACTGGAAGATTTCGGGATTGATTCTTCCTTGGAATAACCCTGAACCAGGCTCTTGACCGATATTTCCCGTTACCCCAAAATGCCGAAAGCGTA
>JAHOYU010000162.1 GCA_019038625.1 Candidatus Latescibacterota bacterium
CAATAAGAAAAAGGAGATCGCTGTGAGGAGTGGAGTTCAGCATTTTTTACTTGTCATGGTAGCGGTCCTATTGGTCCATGCAACGGCGGCAATTTCTGGGCCGACGCTTGGCGGTCCCGCCCCGAACCTCAAAGAGGCGGTTTGGATAAAGGGGGGACCCTTGCCCGAATTTGAACCGGGTCGAATTTATGTCGTGGATTTATGGTCGACTTGGTGCAAGCCCTGCTTAAAGTCCATGCCGGCTCTCCACAAATTGGAAAGTCAATACAAAGATAAGGTTACATTTATCGCTTTGAGCATCTGGGATCCTGAAAAGCCGCAAGTTGTCGAATTCGTTGAAAAACATGGCGAAACAATGCCAGGTCTCATTGCGACGGACTTGGTCCCTCCGGGGAAAGAATTCAATGAAGGCATCTTGGCAGCCAGGTATTTGGGGACCACTGAAAGGGTGTCTGTACCAAGAACATTCATTGTTGACCGAACTGGAAATCTGGTTTGGATCGGTCTACCCTGGGATCTTGAAGTGCCGCTTGAGCAAGTGGTTAATGGAACATGGGACTGGTCGGAATTTGCAGCGTCGTGGGAAAACGACCTGGCCCCCAAGGCCAGCGAAAATTCGGACGCTAATTAGTTGGTGTGATCGTCGATCTATTGATTCGGCTTATAACCCTTATGAGGACTCCCCGTGCCAACCGGGGGCCAGCTGCTATTGGGGAAGTCATAATGTCTAGGTAACTGATAGGAGGGACAATGTATAATCATGTAAAGACATTCGTGGTAATCGTTCCGGTTCTGTTCTGTGCTGTTGGTGCAGCCGCACAATTGGAAAATCAACTATTCCTGGCTGTAGATCAACAAAACTACTTCGAGCAATGTCCCTACGTTCAAGTAGGGCAGGTTTTTTCCGCCTCCTTGGTTTTAGTTAATCCTATTAATCCGAGCTTTTGTCAGGAGGGTTCCCGACCGGTTGATTTTGTTGGAGGGTTTGAGTGTCGGCTATATTCAACGAGTAACGTCGAAGTACTTGGATTTACATTCCCGGTATTTTCAATTGATGTTGGCTCAACTGGGTCCCACTTCGTTGGATATTCGGAGCCTGTTCCGGTTCAAGAAAGCAACTACGGCAGGATGGTCGTTCTTGCCACTGTAGAAGTGCGCTATGTTGGACAAACAGTTTCTGAAGCAAAATCCACAGTTCCTGTTCCTAAATCCCCCCAACCTTGTCAAGGGGCTACAGGAGCAATGTATTTAGGGGAGGCTCGGCCCTTCAGCAGTATCGAAGGTGTTCCTGCGTATGTGGACGCCGATGACCTGGAAAACGCTCTTGTGGCTGCCGATTGCACATACGGTGAAATGCTGTTTATAGAAAAAGCGGTATCCACAGAAGGTAAGACTTGGGAGCAAATAAAGGCAATGTACAGGTGATGGCTCGGTTAGTTACCTAACACTTATGAGGACTCCCCTTGTCAACAGGGGGTCAGCCGCTATTGGGGAAGTCATTATGTCTAGACAGACTGAAAGAATAGCGATATGGCATTGAGTAGCCTTCGGTGTATTCACATTTTCCTACTGCTGGCCGGTATGTCGACCCCATTGATTTGCAATGCCCATCCTCACGCAGAAGAGGAAGACATCTCTGCTATTGGTATTGCTCGAATGGCGGCGAATTCAGACCTGGCATTTTGGGGCACCGTTCATTCTGCGGATGTAGCGCCCAACTATTCTGTCCCAACTTCTAACAATAAATCATGTGACACATTG
>JAHOYU010000163.1 GCA_019038625.1 Candidatus Latescibacterota bacterium
GCCGGTGTATGGTTGAAGAGCAGGGAACAGATTATCGAGTTTATGCACACGCTTTTTCCGCTCCCGGTGGCTCCCGCGATGAGAAGATGCGGCATATCGGCCAGATCTACGAACACCGGTTCTCCCGTTACGCTTTTGCCCAGACAGACATTCAATTCACCCTTTCCCTGCGGGAAGTGTTCGAGCATCTCTTTGAGGACCACAAGTTTTGGCTCTGGATTCGGGACCTCTATCCCGACGGCTCCCTTGCCTGGGATCGGAGCCTGTATCCGAAGCGCCCTTGCTGCCAGCGCAAGGGATATGTCATCGGCCCTGTTTGCTATCTGACTCACCTTGACTCCAGCCGCTGGAACAAATTCGAATGTCGTGACCACCGGGCCTGGAAGCACCTTCTGGATCTTTCCCTTAAGACCGTAATCCTCCAGTTTTGCCTCGATGACTTCGGATCTCGCTATCAGATCCTCCTTGCTGAAAGTGACCGAGGATTCATCGTATTCACCGAGAAGGGAAAGGTCGGGCAGCGGCGCGTTGTCAGCCGGTGTCGATGGGGCCCCCTGCAGCTTTGGCCTGGCAGGCGCCTGTTTTTGTCGAGGTTGCGGACGGGGTCTTTTTGGTTCTGCTATATCTATCTTCCTTGGGCCTTCCTCGATTTCTTCTTCCACTTCTACAGGTATCGGCTCCGTTTTATTCCTGGTTTTCCGACTCTTTTTCCTGCTCGTTCGCCTGGGTGCCTCATCCTTCTTCCCTCTGAAGATCAGACCCGGGATCAGGGAAATCATGCCGGATAACCTTTCGACAGCCCCACTGATCGACCCGAAAAAGAGAAAGGTCAGAGTCAGCAGAAATGACGCTGAGAGTACCAGTATCGTACCTATCCTTCCCACCAGGAGTTCCAGCAGCGCCGAAGTCCGTTCTCCGAGCTGTCCGGCCGCTCCCGAAAGTCCAGCAGACGCGAACAACGCCGCGCCGATCCAGCCAAGGAGCGATAATCCCGCGAGCAACCTTCCCTTTTCGAGAAGTTTTCGTCCAGTGAGATACGCCCCGCCCCAGTACAACAGAAGCAGAGGGATCCCCCATGAAACAATATATCCGAAAAGATATCTGAGAACGCCCGCTATCAGCGCGCCGACCGGGCCACACATGTTCGCCGCTTCCCAGAAAAGGCCGGTATCGGCATCGTCCCAGGAATATAGAGCCACCCCGATGAAAACAGCCGAGGTCATCAGAATTATTCCGGTTATTATTTTTTTCCTTTTAGCCATGACAATGTACCGGTCCCTGCTTCATATCAGTTATCAGGACAATACGCCGACCTGTTCAGATCAGGTCATTTACGCTACTTACATTTATCAATGATCTGCCTGAAGGTAAAGCAGTTTTTGCTGATATCACCCTTGAGGATGCCAGATATTACGGCCGCGCCGACTGCGCCGGCCTCAAATACTTCCCTGATCTTTCCAGGTTCCAGGCCGCCTATAGCCACCACGGGCAGCTTTGTCCGGGCAGAGATGCTCCGTATCAGTCCTGTTCCAACTGCTTCAACCGAAGGTTTCGTGTCGGTCGGGTAGATAGCCCCGACTCCTACATAATCGGCCCCGACAACATCTGCCGTCGTCAGTTCGTCGATCGAGTGGACAGTCAGTCCAAGTATGGCATCTTCCCCTATTATCTCCCTGGCCAGCGCTGGATCACCATCATCTGCCCCGATATGCACGCCGTCAGCTCCCGCATCCCTCACGAGATCAGGGTAGTCGTTGACTATCAGCGGGACTCCTGCTTTCTTTGTAACGCTCAATATCGAGGCGATGTCTTCAAGCATCTCTACTCTGGCGACATCTTTGGCCCGGTACTGGATCATCTCCACACCACCAGCCACAAGAAGTTCGGCGACATCGCGTGATTCACCTCTGCCTACAAATATTCTGTCTATAAATCCGTATAAAAACAGGGATTTCGGCATGGAGTGATTCAGGCAAGCCGTCCCCATGAATGCCTTCTCGACTGAATAGACTCTGAACCTGAGATTCTTGTATATCTCGGCAACTTCCGGATCGAGCAGTTTTCCGAATTCCTCCAGAACACGGAGAGCTTCCTCTGCTCTGAGGAAATTCGCCTTGCACAGATCGTGAAAGGAACTCCTCTGACTCTCCGATCCCGTGGTATAGTCAGCCCCGACATCCGACCCTGTGTCCCTGAACCTGTGCGATCCGGTTGCTGCTTTCTCGGACACCGATCTGACAAGATGGCGAATATCCTTGATCTCTCTGAACAACTCGTCATTCTCATCCGAAAAACGAGCGATCTCCTCTACCACCCGGAGCCCTTCAGCGCACCTGTTCGTATTGGCGTCTATTATCCTTGAGATTATTTCGGAATCGATTGCCCCGGTTCTTTCCAAACCCTTCACCCTGCCCTCTATAGGATCACTTCTGCAACCTGTCGATGAACGAAGTATCGAAATCCCCCGCAATGAATTCTTTTCTACCCAGGATCCAGAGGTGAAACGGGATGGTAGTCGGCACGCCATCGATGACACATTCCTCCAGGGAACGTACCATCCTCAATCTTGCTTCTTCCCTCGTATCACCATAGGTTATCACTTTGGCCAGAAGAGAGTCGTAGAAAGGTGGCACCACGTAACCTGCGTAAAGATGAGAATCGACCCTCACACCAGGACCACCGGGAGGATGATAGAAAGTTATCTTTCCTGGTGATGGTTTGAAATTTTTCTCTGGATCCTCCGCGTTGATCCTGCATTCCATGGCATGCCCCCTCAGTGTGGCCGATGCATCCATCATCGGACTCATACCGGTGGAAGAAAGCCTGATCTGTTCCTTGATCAGGTCGTACCCCGTCACCATCTCGGAAACAGGGTGCTCCACCTGAACACGGGTGTTCATCTCGAGAAAGTAGACCTCATCCTCACCCGCAACGAGAAATTCCATCGTCCCCAGTGATTCGTATTTTATGTAGGAGGCTCCCTTTATAGCGTATCCCAATATCTTTTCGCGCATTCCGTCCGATATGCCGGGAGATGGAGATTCCTCTATCAGTTTCTGATGTCTCCTCTGAATACTGCATTCACGTTCGCCAAGATGTACTGTTTTCCCCTTCCCATCGCCGAATATCTGTACTTCAATATGTCTCGGGTTCTCCAGATATTTTTCTATATACAGGCCACCGTCCCCGAAGGCCGTTTCTGCCTCCTTGCTCGCGGCATGAAACAGTTCCTTCATCTGTCCTTCATCTCTGACTATCCTGATCCCCCTGCCACCACCACCGGCTACGGCTTTTATCATCAGGGGATATCCCATCTCCCTGCCGAGCTTCAGTGCGTTTTCCTCCCCCTCCAGGACATCCTCGCTGCCGGGGATGATCGGAATACCCGCCTTGGACATCAGGGTCCTGGCCATAGCCTTGTCGCCCATATTATTCATGATCTCATGAGACGGGCCGATCCAGTCGATGTTGCAGGACTTGCATATCTCGGCAAAGTGTGGATTCTCGGAAAGAAAACCGTACGCTGGATGTATAGCATCCGCATGCGTTATTTCTGCTGCTGCTATTATCCTGGGAATGTTCAGGTAGCTGTCGACTGGCAGGGGCCCGCCGATGCAAACGTCTTCATCTGCCAGCTTCACATGCAACGACTCACGATCAGCCTCCGAATGAACGGCGACAGCCTTTATTCCGAGTTCCTTGCAGGCACGGCTGATCCTGAGAGCTATCTCGCCCCTTGCCGCGATCAGAATTTTTTTATACATGGATTCTTTTAAAAGTCACCACCAGTTCCCCCGCCGGGCTCAGCATTTTCAAAGCTGTCCCAGGTATTGTCACTGCTTGCCTGTATTCCTTTCAGACGCAGGCTGAACTCGTGCGGGTTGGAACTGTTCTTCAGTGCTTCCTCCATGCTTACTTTTCCATCGGCAAGAAGCTGCATGAGAGACTGGTCGAAACTCTGCATCCCATGCGAAGAGACACCCTCCCTGATAGCCTGCTGAATGAGAGGCGCTTTTTCAGGGTCTATTATATACTCCCTTACCGCTGCAGTTACAATCATTACTTCAACGGCGGGAATACGGCCCCTGGATTCCTTCAGCGGTATCAGGCGCTGGGCGATCACTGCACGAAGAGTGGATGAGAGAAGATACCTGATCTCCTGGTGCTGGTGAGGCGGGAAAAAGGAGATCACACGGTTTATGGTCTGGGTAGCAT
>JAHOYU010000164.1 GCA_019038625.1 Candidatus Latescibacterota bacterium
CGTTCGACGGGATAATGCACTCGTTCGGCAGTCCGATGTTCAAGTTAATGGAGGTAGGACTGGTCGGAGTGATCCTTTTCCATCTGTTCAACGGTCTGCGGGTGACGCTGATCGATATGGGAGTGATGGTAGAGAAACAGAAGACATTGTTCGTAATAGCGGTGATAATATGGCTCGGGACATGGTTTGCCTTCAGCATCATCATGCTCTCCAAAATGGGCCTGTTACCATTCTCAGTATAGGAAGGAGGGCCGTAAATGAAATACAGGGAAACAACGAGATCCGGCGGCGCACTTCCGTGGCTTTTCCAGAGGATCTCTGGTGTCTACCTGGCCGTAGTCCTTTTCGTCCATGTGGTGAATCTCCACATACTGATAGACGGAGAGATCGGCTACGCCGCCATAGCGGAGCGCGTCGCGACCCCGCTGTGGAAGACTATTAATATCTCGTTTCTTATCGTGGCACTTTTTCACGGTCTGTACGGACTGTGGATAGTGCTCGAAGACTATATTCACATAGGGTGGTTGAGGGTCCTGATCTATAGCGTCATCGCCACGATCGCGCTTGTGTTCGCGATCTTTGGAACCCTTACCATGATAACATTCCAGTACGGAGGTTGATGGATCATGATGAAAGATCCCGAATCAATTCACGACGTCGAGGGAGTGGGCATTCACAGCGTCCACCGTCACGATGTGGTAATAATCGGGGCCGGCCTTGCTGGAATGAGAGCTGCAGTCGAAGCTTCAGAAGAATTCGATGTGGCTGTGATAAGCAAGGTCTTTCCCACCCGCTCGCATAGCGGCGGGGCACAGGGAGGCATCGCGGCATCCCTGGCAAACGAGGAAGAGGACCACTGGGAATGGCACATGTTCGACACGATCAAGGGTAGCGATTACCTCGGAGACCAGGACGCCATCGAGGTCCTGGTACGGGAAGCTCCCGCAGTCGTCAGAGAGTTCGAACATTACGGGTGCCCGTTTTCAAGAACACCCGAGGGAAGGATAGCCCAGAGGAAATTCGGTGGTCATACAAAGGATTTCGGCAAGGGCGGACCCGTGCTGAGATCCTGCTACGCCGTTGACCGTACGGGCCATGCCCTTCTCCACACATTGTACGAGATCTGCATCCGGAACGAGGTCAGGTTCTACTCCGAGTTTCAGGCGATGTCACTCATCGTGAGAGACGGAGTCTGCCGCGGAGTGGTCGCCTGGGACATCATCAATGGCGGTATGCATGTATTCCACGCAAAGACCGTGATGTTCGGCACGGGCGGGTACGGCAAGGTCTTCAAGATCACGTCGAACGCGATGGCCAACACCGGTGACGGCCTCAGCCTGGTGCTCAAGGCCGGACTTCCCCTGGAGGACATGGAGTTCGTGCAGTTCCATCCGACCGGCCTGTATCTTCAGGGCATCCTCGTCAGTGAGGCGGTCAGGGGAGAGGGCGGCTACCTTATCAATGGCAAGGGCGAAAGATTCATGGAGAAGTACGCTCCGTCCAAGATGGAGCTTGCCCCAAGGGATCTTGTTTCGCGTTCGATCCAGACCGAGATCAACGAAGGACGGGGGATAAACGGCGAGGCCTACGTCCATGTCGATATCCGTCATCTCGGTGAAGAAAAGATCATGAAACAGCTTCCCCAGATCCATGAGCTGGCCTGGAAATTTATGGGCATAGACTGTATCAAGGAACCGATCCCGATCCAGCCGACCGGCCATTACTCGATGGGAGGGATCCCGACCAATATAGATGGAGAAGTGTTGTTCGACGGCAAGAAAACGCCTGTGAAAGGTTTCTACGCCGCTGGAGAATGTGCCTGTGTGAGTGTCCATGGAGGGAACAGACTCGGTACCAATTCTCTCCTCGAGGCATCGCTCTTCGGCCGCAGATGCGGCAAGTCGATCGTCCGTTTCCTCAGGGAAAATCGTGACTGGCCGGAGCTTCCCGCAGACTCCGCAAAAACGGCGCTGGCCGAGGTCGAATGGCTGTTCAAAACCAATGGCACTGAGAAGGTCGGAGAGATAAGAGACGACCTGCAGGTGCTTATGACCAATAAATGCGGCATCTTCCGTGACAAAGGCACTCTTGAGGAACTCACGGGTGACCTGAAGAAACTGGAAGAGAGGTTCAAGAACATAAAGATCGACGACAAGAGCGAGAAGTTCAACAGCGACCTTCTCGAAGCGTCGGAACTCGGGCATATGATCGAGTTCTGCGAACTTATCGTCGCGGGTGCTCTCGCGAGAGAGGAAAGCCGCGGGGCTCACAGCCGCACCGATTTTCCTGATCGCGACGACAAGAAGTGGCTCAAGCATACGCTGGCCTGGAAGGAGGGTGAAAAAATCAGGTTCGATTATAAACCTGTCACGATCACCCGATTCCAGCCTCAAGAGCGGAAGTATTAAAGGAGGACCCCGATATGGCAATGATTACTTTCAAGATCAATCGCTATAATCCGGATGACGAGAAGCGGGGTCATTTCGTACAGGAATACCAGCTCGATGTTCCAAAGGGATATACAGTCCTCGACTGCCTCAACGACATCAAGTGGAAACTGGACGGAACCCTTACCTTCAGACGATCCTGCAGGAGCGGCATCTGCGGTTCCTGTGCCATGACGATGAACGGCGTCAACAACCTGGCATGCGAGACTCAGGCGCTGGCTTTGAACTGCGACACGATCGCCATCGAACCGTTGAGGGGCTACCCGGTGGTCAAGGATCTGGTCGTTTCCCTCGACCCGATCGTGCGAGGCCTTATGGCGGTCAAGCCGTACCTGATGACGAAGACTCCTCCGCCGACCGACCAGGAGAGGCTGCAGAGCCCGGAAGAAAGAGAGAAGCTCGACGGACTCTACGAATGCATACTCTGCGGGTCATGTACCTCGTCCTGCCCGTCTTTCTGGGCGGACAAGGAATATGTCGGTCCGCACGCTTTTCTCAAGGCTTACAGGTTCGTCGCCGATACGCGCGATGAATGTCCCGGCGAACATCTGGAACCGATCGACGACAAGCACGGCCTATGGCGCTGCCACACGATCTTCAACTGTGTGGAGGCCTGTCCCAAGGACCTCAATCCGACAAAGGCCATTGCCGAACTGAAAAAGGAACTGGTCAGGGGCAAGCTGGGTTGATCGCTTATCAGGCTCGATAGTGAGACGATGGCCGGCAGGTATTGACCTGCCGGCCTTTTTTCTGGATTGGCAGGCAGGATTCAGATATAATCTCCACCCGGGAGCCATTCCCCGCGAGATGATCGTCAATCCTCAGGAGGAGATACATGTCGGAGATATCCAGACGCAGTTTCATAAAGATGTCCGCCGCACTTGGAGCGGCTGGAAGCTTTGTACCCCTTGGCTCGGCCCTGGGAAAGACGGGATCTGAAAATATTATGAAAGACAATCCTGTTGTGATATCTACATGGAAACATGGGATTCCGGCAAATGACGCTGCCTGGAAGTTGCTTTCGTCAGGTGGATCTGCTCTGGACGCCGTTGAACAGGGAGTGAGGGTGCCGGAGGCTGATCCCGAGGTGACAAGTGTCGGCTATGGCGGCTATCCAGATGAGGATTGCAGGGTCACGTTGGACGCCTGCATAATGGGGCCTGACGGTTCTACCGGTTCTGTCGCTTTCATCGAGGGATACAAGCATCCGATATCGATAGCAAGAAAGGTGATGGAGGAGACGGACCACGATATGATCGTGGGAAAGGGAGCCGAAGAATTTGCCAGAAAGCACGGTTTTAAAAAGGTCGATCTTCTCACCGAGAAGGCGAGGGACGGGTGGATGAAATGGAAGGCGAAGATGAGTGACCAGGACGACTGGCTGCCGAAAAAGGAAAATCATGATACTATAGGCATGGTGGCTCTGGACGCGAAGGGGCAGCTGGCCGGCGCGTGCACCACATCGGGGCTGGCCTTCAAGATACATGGCAGAGTCGGGGATTCTCCCATCATAGGCGCCGGAATGTATGTCGATAACGAGGTCGGTGCCGTAGCTGCTACCGGAAGAGGAGAGGCCGTCATCAGGGTCTGCGGTTCATTTCTTGTAGTCGAGTTAATGAGGCAGGGTATGTCGCCGCAGGAAGCCTGCAGAGAGGCGCTGGAGAGGATCATCGAGAAGCACGGGGGGAAGACCGATTTTCAGGTCGGATTCGTCGCCCTCAACAGAGGTGGGGAACATGGCGCTATGTCTCTGGCAAAAGGATTCGAATATGCCCTTGCGGCTGGCGGCAGGAACGAATTATATAAAGCTGAGTATATTAAAGATTGACGATAGATCAGATCAGACAGGGGCGATGTTCCGGACCAGCTCCGGGACCGGTTCCCCGAGAAGGAGTGATTGAACAGATGATGAATCCTTCAGTATACAAGACGACCAGAGCTGCCTTGGTGATCCTGGTCCTCAGCGCTCTTGCCTTTGCCTCCTGCTCCGGCAGACCGGACAATCCGGAAGCACTCTATGACAAAATGCTCGATGCTTACGGAGGCGAGGATGGAGTCAACAGGATCATATCGTTTTCAGGCAAGGGTTTCATGAAAAAGCTGCCGATGATCCATGTGGCCGAGAGTTATCCGTTCGACTTCTTTCAGAATGGCCTCCTCACCAAGAGTAAGATGATGGACGTGAGAAACGGCCAGCTTTTCGATATGAGGATCATCGTCTCGGACGAGGAGAAGAGCTACCAGTGGTCGTACCTGGCTGGTAATCTTCTCGTATCGAACTGGGAAAGGGAAATGATCAAATACCGCTTCCCCTATATTCTCAAATGGATCGGGGATAGAGCCCACGAAGGCGAGATCATCCTTCCGGTTGGGGAAGGAAACGGCTTCTACGGCCTGAGGTTCCAGTCAAAAACAGACATCATCACCCTGGGGATCGATGAAAAGACCTTCCTTCTAAGGGATGTCACGGTGACTTCTCTTGCAGATTCGAGCTTCAACAGCCGGGATGTATACAGCGATTTCCTGAAAGTGGAAGGGACATGGTTTCCGGCGAGATTCACCGGATTTTTTGACAGGATCCTCTACTATCAGTACTACCTGGTAAAGATAGATCTCGACGCCGAATTGCCCGGCGAGTCTTTCGCGGTCACACCGGATGATACGATGGGTATCAGGTGGCTGGAGGCTGACACGAAGCCAGCGGAGGAATAGCCTCCGGAAATATACAAGACATCACTTATTCATCTATTGGCACATTCCCTGCAAATACCGATTGCGGCCGTGTTCGCGCGCGGCCGAAAGACTGGTTCTTCAGACACGACACCGGGAGTCTATTACAACTATGAAGAGTCTTTTCTTTATTAAAACAAAGCAGTTACGTCGTTCAGTGAAAGGTGAGGCCCCTACCGGGATCATGATCATGACGATGTCGACCTGCGTCCTCCTCCTGATCGCACTTTCAGGCACCATCTTCGAAAGCATGCATTTCGACCGGGATTCCGTCGATGTCATCGCGGCATCCAGACTGGCAGAGGAGATAGCACGCGTAGAGGCCGAAAAGACCGGGGATCCTGTTGCTGACAGAATAACCATGGGGCCGGACGGCACTGAATTCTGCGTGGAAAAGAGAATGATCCCCGGCCCGCCGGATGGCGGACCGAGACTTGTGGTCATTGTAAAGTGGATGACCCGGGGCGAGGAAAAACAGGTCTACCTGACAAGGGATGTCGACCCGGATATTCTTACAGCAGCTCACTGACCTTGAAAAGAGACTTGAACTCATACCCCGCGGCGGAGATGCCTTCTGTGGCACCTTCTTCCCTGTCGACCAGTACGTGGATGCCCGCGATTATCCCGCCCTCGGCGACGACGGCATCGGCGGCTTTCAGCAGCGATCCCCCGGTCGTGACGACGTCTTCGAGGATGATCACACGCATACCTTCAGTGATGTTTCCCTCGACCATCTTCTGTGTTCCGTGCCCCTTGGCCTCTTTGCGTACGAGCAGGCCCTCTTTTTCAAGGCCTCTCTCCGCGGCGACCGCCAGAAGGGCTCCGACTATCGGATCGGCGCCGATGACCGGTCCGCCGAAAGCATCGTATTCGATCTCATCGAACGAGTCGAGGAGGACAGAAGCAGCAAGGTAAAGCCCCCTGGAATGCAGGGTCGTCATCTTGCCGTTGATGTAATAGGAACTTTTTCTTCCCGATGCCAGAGTGAAATCGCCCTTCCTGATAGAACGGTCGATAATGATCTGTTTGAGTTCTTCCCGTTTGTTCAAATCTACCCCCGTGATCTAATGGTGGAATCCAGGCAGGCGTCTGGCCCACTACCTGGTATAGAACACAATTCCCACAGTCATCTGGATGAACTGCAGTCTGTCCTCTCCCGTGTAAGCGTAAAGGATCTGCATTGGATCATTTCCGGAAAATACATAATGATATTTCGCCCCGATGTCAAGTGAGAGGCCTCTCTTGTTGAGCGAATAATAGACGTTGGCCCCAGCGTAGAAGCCAAACTGGTTCCGGGTGATCCTTCCTTCCCATATTCCCTCTGGAATGACCGCGGTGATAGGGTACAGACCCATTCCGCCTTCCATGCCTATCGAGATCCGATCGGCGACCTGTCTGATTCCGACAAGCCCCACTGTGAGGGAATATATCTCAACCTTTACCGTCCTGTCAAAGCCGAGGAAATCGATGTTTTTTTCACGGCTGAGAGATCTGCCCAGGTTGTGCATCGACAGTGAGATATCGATACCGTACCAGCTGCCGAGACCTTCCATGAAATGAAGTTCCAGCTCGCTGCCATGGCCGAAATATTCTTCGACCGATCCGGGACTGACCACCCCGCCAAGTCTCAGGCCGAGTACTTCACGTCCCTTTAGACCCTGTGCTCCAGCGTCTACCGGGGCAAACGATATGATAAGGAAGAAGACCGGTATGAAATATATTCTTTTCATCACGGGAAAGATAACAAAGGAAAGGGGGAGGAGCGAGGAAAAACTGTTATCTCATCAGAACCAGTTTGTGGACCGAGAGTATCTTCCCATTCCTTGCTGCCGCCGCGACGTAAATGCCGGAAACGACTGGTCCGCCCCCGCTGTCAAGACCGTTCCATCGGACAGAACCCCTGCCGTCAGTGGAAGCTGTGACGTCGAGTACCCTTACGAGCCTGCCCGATATATCATATATTCTGACTCCGTACCGGGCCGGTTCAAGTCCGGAAAGTTCGATGATCGTCGCCGGGTTGAAAGGGTTCGGATGAGATGACATGGAGATCGTCGGAATCAGAACTGCGTTCGTTGCCCCTTTTTTCGGATCGTCTATATCTTTTTCAGGCGGACCGTCTTCATCCGGTGGAAGTGCGGGCTGAAAGGGGAAAGGAGATTCAAATATTCCATCCACGTTGATATGTCCGAAAGGCAGACTCGAGTCGTCTACTATCTCGAGATAGACTTCACTGCCTCTCAAGCCCTTGAGATCCCAACATCTTTCGTCCATGGCGTCAGTACCCCGGCCCGTCTCGCTGAAGAGCATGGTTCCTGTCGCCGCGTCGAAGAGAGCCACGTAGCATGTCTCTGGATAATGACCGCCACCGACGAGGAGTCTCATGGATCGCCCCGTGACGATAAATGTTCCGGACCTTATCGCACCGGTCGGGCCATCGCCCTGGAAGGAGCCTGGAAGGGCGCCGAGAACGGGACCGTCAAATCTTTCGAAGGTGCCTATCCACCAGTTGCCTTCAAAGTCGACATCCACACTGTCCACTCCACGCCATCCGGGATTGTCGCCAAAGACAGGTTGTCTGTCGAATGCCGTTCCACGAAGGATCGTCCAGGCAGAGCCCAGAGGATCCTCTATGCGTATTTCCGGCAGGTCGCCGGTCCATCCGAGTGTATCTATGCGAATGGAATAGAGGCTCTCTCCATCCGGAAGTGCATATGCGCTGTGGCGGGAGAAGAGGTATTCGCCTCCGCCTGCATCCAGGAGTTCACAGGCATGGCCGTTATCGATTATCGCCCGATATGTGATATCCCAACCACCCTGGAGTGAAGGCGACGACATATGCGATATTCCGCCGACTTCCTCTTCCACGAAGAACAGGTGGTACCTGCCTGAACGGTAAATCATGAACGGGCTTTCCAGCGCGTGCCAGTTATTGTGCGTGTACAGGGGGCCGATGTCCTCATAGTCGAAGAATCCATCAAAACGGGCGAGAGATATCGCTCCGAAATTACCTTTCGCCGTTGCCGTGTTCAGAAGGTAGCCCGTATCGTCCGTGTCGATAAAGAAGAAGGGGTCGCGGCAGTTCGACCAGCTCGTCTCGTCCCAGAGAGCCCAGGCCGTGTCCGGGTGGTAAGGTTCAAACCTCTCGGGAACAGCCGGGATCCAGGCTGACAGGTCTCCGGTCGAGAAGGCGAGGCAGGTCTCCTGCGAGATATGATCGTTCACACCGGTATAGTACATCAGGTAGTAGCCCGGTATGTCGGAGAACTCGACGATATGTGGAGCATAGATCCTGTTGAATTCCGGTTCCGCCCACAGGACCCTTTCGTGCAGGGTCCAGTCTTTGAGGTCGACAGATGTCGCATGTCCAAAAGATTTTTCTCCATCGGTGATATATATCAGGTGGTAGAGGCCGTCGGCGAATATGAACGCGTGATCCTTTATCATCGAACCATATTCGACGAATACCGGCCCCTCGAAATCGAACGAAGCCATGAGGGCCGGGTCTCCGGGATGTTCATAGGTGGTCGCCCTGCTGAGTCGTTCGTCAGGACCGACTGAGATAACACCGGAGGAGAGATCGCCGCTGCCTGCGGCAGTGGTGGATGCCGCACCGCATAATTGAAATACCATCTGGATAAGAAGCAGAAATAGAATCGATGATCTCAACCTGTCTCTCCCGTCACTGAGGGCTATTGGAACTTAAGGGGACGCGCGTCGCCCCGGGTCCGTACCCGCAGAGAGTTTTTTCTTCTGACCGTTCCGGCATGGAAGGAGATCATCTGAGCATGATCATCTTTCGAGTGAAAACGTCCTTGCCGACGGTCAGCCTGCAATAATAAACACCGGAAGGAATGTTCCTTCCGTGAGAGAGAGACGGGTTCCAGTCAAATGAGTGGCTACCCGCAGGTCTTGTGCCGATGTCGTATCTGTCCACGACTCTTCCTGCTACGTCGTAGAAAGCGATCATTATCCTGGCGTTCTGATCATTAGTCGACACGTAGTAGGGTATGGTCGTGGCCGGGTTGAACGGGTTCGGATAGTTCTGCCCCAGCGAACTCGTCATCCGGGCCATGCTGGCCGGAGCCAGTACCGGACCGTAGCGTGTCGGGTCGTCAACGTTGAGTTCCACAATATAGTAATAGTGGTCAATGTCTGTATCTTCACAGCTGTCGAAAAATCTGAACTCCGGTATGGATGAACGGATCGGATCGATGTTGCGTCTTTCCATTGCCAGCAGGTCGGGTGTAGTACCCCGGTAGATGTCGAATCCCGTTTTCGCGTCGCAGCATGATGTGCTCCATATGAGCATCACGCCTCCATCGATATTCTCGGTGAATGCCGACGATATCATCACGGAAGTCAATGGTTCGAGGGTGATATCGATATACTCGACATTACCCTGATAAGTCTGAATATCGGTGATAGTAGTGTCCCTGTATCCGGGCGCTGCCGCGACAAGGTAGAATGTGGCCTCGGGAAGAGGCGAGAAACTGAATGACGAATCGGTGAATTCCTCGTACATGCCGATGAGGCCGTATTCCTGGTCAAACAACGAGACTTTTGTGCCCGCAGGGACTCCCGTGGGTAGATTCGAATGGACGATACCTTCGATAGCCGCATCGGGACGCGACAGGGAGTAAGCGTATGTCGTGTCGTTGAAATGGAAATAATAGAAACCGCTGTCCGGCAGTACAGCCGCGATGCTCGGCGGGGACCAGTCGAGATCGGCGATGCCCCAACCCTCGGAGAAAGACCATCCCCAGTGTTCGGGCATGTAGCTGTTGTCTTTTGTGAATTTGAAAAAGATCGTATCGGGATCGCCGGGCTCGTTTATGAATTTCAGTTTGATGAACTCGTGGTCGCCCAGGTCGGTCATATCATTGGCCGGGTCGTCCGGTTCACAGGTGATGCCGTTGAAATTGCCCGTGAGCTGGATGGAAGAAAGGGCAGGGGATGATGTCGATAATATCAGACAAAGGACCATACCGGTGAAAAGCACCGTTTTGGAGTACATTCTTAACACGTCCACTTCCTTCATGCTGCAAAACATATATGTCGGTCAAAAGGAATCACATCAGACTTATGTAGTCTAAATTATACCTTAACTGCCGACTCAAGTCAAACTGACAGGGCTGCAACAGTCAATCCAGAAGGGATGCAACCTTCGGGCCTGAACAACGCAAGGGGCACGTTTACATGTGGTTGCGTTCAAAAAGTCCTCAAGTTGACTGTCATTGAACGAGTTAGCCGGTGAGTGGAAAACCGGGCGAGAGGTATGATATTTGCAATTGAGGGAGAAGAATGGCGGAATAGGCCCCCGATTGCTTAAAAAGACGTTTTTTGCAAGGGGGGGGCAGTCTTCTATGCAAATATCCTCAGGTGCGAAAGGCAGGCGCGGTGTGACCACGATGATCGAACAGGATACATTCGAGTCGCGGGAATATTTTGATAAAGCTTTGAAGATGATCGCGCGTGGAGAGTACGCGGAGGCTTCCGGCCTGATAGAGGATGCATTGAAGATATCGCCTGAGAACCCTCTGTACATCTCCTGTATGGGCCTCTGTATCGGAATGCGGGGAAATACATTTGTCGGCGAGAAGATGTGCAGGAAGGCGATGGGGATGCCCAAAACCCCGGATGCGACATTCAATGTCAACCTCGGGAGGATCCTTCTGAAGCAGGGAAACAGGGAAGGGGCGAGGAATTGTTTCACGAAGGCTTACAGTATTGATAACACACATTCGCCCGCGGCACTCGAGTTGTCCAGGATGGGTGTGAGAAAAAAACCTGTTCTTTCCTGCATCCGCAGAGACCATCCCATAAATATCTGGTTGGGGAAGCTCAGGCACAGGATCAGGGTGATGAAGAATCCCGGCCTGAAAAAGCTCTAGATTCCCTTACTCCATCCGGTTAATATCCATAAAAGATCCCGTCCCGTCCACCCGAGTACCTTGAGGTGAGGGTAATGGCCCGTTCGCGACCACTGTTTACATTTCTGCTGCTGATCGTTTCAGCCTGCTATCTTGTCGGGGCAGGATGCACCTCCTACTCTGAAGGACCGGGATGGGACGAATCGAGGCAGGATGCTGATCTGCGGATACTGTCGCTGATAGCCAGTGAGGATTTTGCCGCTGTACTCGCGATTACCGACAGTCTTGTCCTGGAGGGACGTGATGATCCGCGGCTGAAGGGGCAGAGAGGACTCGCCCTGGGAATGACGGGAAAGGTAGACGAGGCTACCGCCATCTTCGAAGAATCCCTACTGGAGGATTATGCCAGCTGCGAAAATCATCTGAATTTCGCTGTGATGCTGATGAAGGTCGGGAAGACAGGGAGAGCGCTGACCGAGTTCAGAGAGGCAAGGAGGTTCTGCGGAGAGGCGAATGAGCCGATGATCCTCCGGAACCTTGCGGTCGGGCAACTGAAGATGGGCAGGGTGGAGGCCGCCTCTAAACTGGTCGACGAGGGTTTGTCCCTCTCTTCCGAAGATTCGTATCTGCTCGGTCTAAAGGCGATGCTTGTCGCCGATTCAAAGCCGGTGAAGGCGGAGAGCCTCTTCGTGAAGTCGGAGAGAGCCGGCGGGATGAACAGCGATTTTCTCTATCAGCTGGGGCTGTTGTTTCTCCGGACCGGCCGTCCCTCCAGCGCCGCTCGATCGCTCACTGCTGTCGTTGAAGAACGTCCACGTGACCTGGAAGTGAATCTGAACTATGCGGAGGCCCTCATCCGTTCGGGCAGGTTGGACGAGGCCGGCTTCGTACTTGTCGGGATGAGGAGATGGACGGACGACACGGGCGTGACCGACAAGTTCGCAAGGGTCCTTTTCAGACAGGAGAAATATGCAGATGCGCTTTCTCTGTTCAGGGAACTGCCGGGAGATCCGGAAACCCGGGACAGGATAGCCATGTGTCTCCACAATATGGGAAGATCCTCCGAGGCGATAGGGATACAGAAGAAAGTAGTAGCCGAGAGACCGGAATGGACCGTCGGACTGGTCAACTACTCTGCCATATTAGGCGCGCTGGGTGAATTGAAAGAAGCTGAAAAGATCCTGATCAGGGTGCTTCAGCTCGAACCCGGTAACGCGACAGCCAGGGTGAACCTCGATATTCTGAGAAAGGCCATTGAAGAGTCAGCGAGATGACGGGGGGACTTAAGTCACGGAAAATCGGGATCAGAAAGCGGCTGCCAGTAGTGGGGTCCGCATCTCGATGAGACGGGTTCAGCATTATTTTTTAAATACTTATTGTATTAACGGGTTGTTTTTCTTTAATATTCCGAGCTAGCAGGAAACAAACCTTTACCTGGGGCCGTAATATATATGTAAGTTCCAGGAATGGAGGTAGACATCATGTTCTGTCAGCAATGTGGAGAAGAAATCGAAGAAGGCAGCGCCTTCTGCGTCTACTGCGGCAAATCCGCAAAGGGCGAGAGCAATGGAAGAGGAATGTACGGGCATGAGTTGACCAGGCTCAAGATCCCGAACGATACAAGGAATCCTGGCGTGGCGGCTTCGATAGGGTTTTTCCTGGGCTGGATATTTCTCGGCCCGGTGGGGTACATCTATCTCGGACAATGGAACTGGTTCTGGCTGACCTTTGTGATTCAGGTCTTTGCCGTACCATTGACTGCCGGAGTGGCATATATGCTTCTTCCCATAGTGTTCGCGATACACCAGTACCAGATGGGCAAGGAACTGAACGAGATGGTCGTCGCCGAACGAGTGGAGATGCAGAACAATAAACGTGAACAGGCCGGATTTTCCGAGGAGGACCTCGATCAGACCATGATGCAGCCGCAAGCGCATCATGATGAAGGTGTTCCAGGAGAGGAAGAATAATCCGAAGGGAATAGAAGCCGGGCCGCAACCTCATGGAACAGGATCTTTTCTCACAGAACGTACCAAGGCCCCTTGCCGAACGAATGCGGCCAAGAGTCCTCGACGATTTTGTCGGTCAGGATGAGATAATAGGCGAGGGGAAGATCCTCCGCCGCATCCTCGAAAAGGGCAGGCTCGAATCCTCGATAATATTCTGGGGACCACCGGGATGCGGCAAGACGACGCTGGCCCACCTCATCGCGAATTCCGTAGATTCTCATTTCGAATTTTTTTCCGCGGTCACCTCAGGTATAGCCGATGTGCGAAAGATCGTCGGCGAGGCCGATTCGAGACTGAAGCTCCATGAAAAACGCACGATTCTTTTTGTCGACGAGATCCACCGATTCAACAAGGCCCAGCAGGACGCATTTCTGCCACATATAGAGAACGGCACGATAGTACTTATCGGGGCCACCACAGAGAATCCGAGTTTTGAGGTCATATCGCCCCTTCTTTCGAGGTGCAGAGTATTCATCCTTGGGCAGCTTACAGAGGATGATGTCGTATCCATAATGAAAAGGGCGATCGGCGACGGGGAGAGAGGGTTTGGCCGGACGAAGATAGAAGTCCTGGACGAAGATCTTCATTATCTGGCGCATCTTGCTGCCGGAGATGCCAGGACCGCGCTGAACGCTTTCGAGATGGTCGTTCAATCGCTGGATGATGGTTCGGGGAAGATCGTTCTCGACAGGGAGGCCATAGAGGAAGCCGCCCAGAAGAAGATGATCTTCTACGACAAGAAGGGCGAACACCACTTCAATATCATATCGGCTCTTCACAAAAGTATTCGCGGGGGTGATCCCGACGCGGGACTGTATTGGCTGGCGAGGATGCTCGAGGCCGGAGAGGATCCCCTGTATATAGCTAGAAGGCTCGTGAGGTTCGCCTCGGAGGATATCGGCAACGCGGACCCGGGCGCCCTGACGACGGCGTTGAACGCGGTGGAGACGGTAAGGTTCCTGGGGATGCCGGAGGGGAAGCTTGCCCTTGCCCAGACAGTGACTTTCCTTGCTACTGCCCCAAAGAGCAATGCCCTCTATACCGCCTACAAGCAGGCCGCTGACGATGTCCGTGACCACGGTCCCCTGCCCGTTCCCCTGTGGATACGAAATGCTCCCACGAAGCTTATGAAGGATGCCGGGTACGGAAAGGGATACGAGTATCCACATGACGACCCCGACGGCGTCTCGGGACAGGAATATTTTCCCGAGGAACTCAGGGGAAGCGTCTATTACAGGCCGGTGGAGAGAGGTTTCGAACGGGAGATCATCAAGAGGATGAATTACTGGAAAAACCTCAGAAAGAAAAAGGGCTGACCAGCGTAGGTGCTGATATCATATCAAGTTATGCTTACCATGTGCTGCTCTGTGTGTTGCCGTATCCTACCACAAAGACTACACGATCCGACCCCTCAGGGTTGACTAAAATCTCCTGATATGTCATAATTATGCATGTGGTGGCTGATTCAGGCCGTCACACGGTGTGTGCGAAAAAAATGAGAAGAAAATCGGGGCGCAACAGAGGAGAGACAACATGCGCAGGAAAAAGCCCCTTTATCAATCTATAATGACCGTCCTTGCCGTAGCGGCACTGGTGGCGGCCCTGCCCGGTCAGGTGCCAGCCCAGTGCTACGGTTCGCTCATGATATCCCCGATATACTTCGAGTTTGATTATCTCGTGAGGCTCTGTGTCCATTTCGGAGATATATCGTCGATCCCTGAAGACATCGACTGTGGCAGGGGAAGGGAAGCCGGGGAAGATATCATCCAGGTCCCTATATATTTCTACAATGCCCACGAAGGTATAAGCAGGCTCGAATTCGCTATCGAATCGAACGACTCGATCATCAGTTTCTCGCCGAAAAACTGTTTCGAGATCTATCATTCATCGTACGATGAGGACAAGATCTCTGGTATAAAGACTATGAGCATAAAGGCGACGGCCTGCATGCCCATATGCGGACCGGCACTGGCGGGTTATGCGTATATCGCTCCTGCCGTGGATTCCGAGACCACCTGGATAAACCTCGTTCCAAACGCACACACTCACAGGATGTATGCGTCGGACCCTTATGGCGACGACCATTACCTGTTTTCTCCTCACCATGGTGGTTATGTAGGAAATTCCTGGCTTTATACCTGCCAGACGCCGATCTGCGAAGAACCGAATATGCCCGTTACTTCCCTGGTCGCGCAGGCGGGATACGGCAGGTCGGTGAAGCTGACCTGGACAGCCGGGGAAGGGAATTATACGATGATAAGGGCAAGGACCGACAGATATCCGACCGGATATGACGACGGCCGCCTGGTCGTCAGGATGGATAGCTCACCCGGGCAACAGTTGTATTTCTTCGATACCGATGTCCTGGATATGGAGACAGTCTACTATAAGGCATTCTCTCTCACTCTGGGCGCGGCCGGCAATGTGCTGAACAATTCGTTCGTCGAGTGTTCGGCTGTAGATACTGTATTTGTCTATAGCGAGATCGCCGTTCAGCGTTCGAGTTGGGGCAGGATGAAAAAACTGGCCACTGAATAGACTTCCAGAAGAAAAAAGTATCAAGAATCTCATTTCTCCAGACGAATATCATTGTGAGAGGATGGTATTAATCACGGAGGGATCGGGAAATTGAATACATATAATGATAGTCTGGGTGTTAAGAACATCCTGGTAGCCGAAGACGATAAGGATCTCAGGCGTCTGCTGCAATTCGATCTCGAATCAGGCGGGTTCAAGGTAAGTCTGGCAGAGAACGGCAAGGTAGCCCTGGATATGATCAGGGAAAACAAGCCGGACTGTATCATCCTCGATGTGATGATGCCTGTGATGGACGGCTTCGAGGCATGCAAGAGGCTCAAATCCATCAATTCCACGAGGGATATTCCCATCATCTTTCTCACCGCGAGGGGAGCCACCGAGGACAAGGTCAAGGCTATGGGTTTCGAAGCGGACGACTACATGATCAAGCCGTTCGATTTCAAGGAGCTTATCGCCCGTATCAACCTGCAGATCTCCAAAAAGGAGATGAAGAGTTACGACGTCGAACATGCCAGCGAAAAGGCCCTGAAAGAAGTGAGTGAAAGGATGTCCGACAAATTAGCGATTCCTCTGGATATCATCAGGCGGGAGTTGTTGACGTTAATGGAGAAGTCCGATGGAGACCTTGCGGCGATCGAGTCGGTAAGGAGATGCGAATCGAGCCGGCGTCAGATCAGGGAAGTGCTGGCTGATATGCAGAGGGAAATCAATCCTTTCTTTGATCTGGAACCAGAAGAAGAGGTAGTTAAGCTCTGACGATCACCCTGCTGGCCTAAGGGACAGGGCAAAAGGGCCGTTCCCCGGTCATTCACCAGCTTCGAGCCCCGCTTCCATCATTAGACGGTACAATTCATCGAGTCCTGAAAGGGCCAGGTCCGGGTCGCCGAGATCAAATCCTTTCGTGACTTCCGTCTCGACCGTAATCACTTTCATCCCGGCCTCATGAGCGGCGATGACTCCTTTTTCCGCGTCCTCGATAGCGAAGCATTCAGCCGGTTCCAGGCCGAGGCCAGTTGCGACCCGGAGATAGGTCTCGGGGTGAGGCTTCGTCTTTTCGATGCCGTCCTTGCCCACGACGGCGCTGAAGAAACCGTCGATCGCGTTGAATTCCACAAGAGCCATGATATCCCGCCTGTATGAGCCAGAGGCTATGGCCAGCGGGAACCCTGATGAATGAAAAGAGCGGATGATCCTGATCGCATCCGGAAATACGGGGATCTCTCCGGATTCACAATAAGAGGAGTAGAGGGGATCCTTGGCAGCGCGGATCTCCATGGTGTCGAATCCGAGATCGTATCTCCTGATCTCCTTCTCGGCTCCTCCTCCTTTCGATGTCCATTCCACCCAGTAATCGTCCTTGTCTATCGTGTGGCCCCGGTCGCCGAATACTTTCGAATAGGCCCTGTAATGGAACGGCTCCGAGTCGACGATGACATTATCGAAGTCGAATATTACGGCCCGGCTTCCCTCCAGTATCGATCGGAGTATTTCCAGCTTGTCCAACGGCACTCTCCAATAATTGATTGACCTCAGTACATCGAGCTATTAATCTCATCGGGCGAGATATTTCGAAATGTAACATCAAGGCAATCGTGATACAAGGACGATGAAGAAGAGAGGCTGAGCCGGGTAACAGATCGCTGATGAGTGGACAAATCTACAAGGTAACTGAGACCAATCCCCGGTTCGAGATGGAACTGGCCATTCTTCTGAAAGATACGGGGTTGGACTCCAGGGAGTCAGGTGGAGGCGTGGTCTACGCTGCTTTCGACAGCGGCGGGTCGCTGACAGGGGCCGCCGCAGTCAGGCAGATGGGAGCGGATTGCCTGCTCAAATATGTCGTAGTGATCGAAGCCAGGCGAGGCAAGGGTCTTGGCAGTAGACTGGTGGGAAAGGCCTTGACCTTCTGTTCAGGAGAATGTGAACGTGCCTGGGTAATATCTGGCGAGGACAGCATGCCGTTTTTCGAGAGGTTCGGATTCGAGGGGGCGACCACCGATATGATCCCCGACCTTATCCGCCGATCGAGAGACTTGAAGGAAATAGAGATAGCCTCTTTTCGAGTATTACTACTCGAGTTTCCGACGAAATGGCCAAAGGTATAAGACTTGCTGACCGATTATATGGAATGAAAAGATGCAGGAGTCGAGTCCGGCAAGTAATAGAGGGGGATGGAGTGGCCTGGGATTTTTCGGCGTTGAGCGACAAGGGAAAGGTTCGGAAAAAGAACGAGGATTATTACGGCATCTTCGAGCCGGAGACGAAAGATCTGATGAATGTGAGGGGTATCCTCGCGATCGTCTCGGACGGGATGGGCGGACATTTTTCCGGAGGCGAAGCGAGCAGGATGACAGTCGAATTGCTGGGCGAAGCATATTTCAATGATGAGATAGCTGAGCCGGTGAAGCTGCTCGAAGAGTCGTTCCGGGAAGCCAACCGTGAGGTGTTTTACGAGGTGGGCGAAGGGCGAAAGGGTCTTGCCGGAACAACATGTACCGCTGTAGTGTTCTTTTCCGATCATATCAATATCGCCCACGCGGGTGATTCGAGGGCATACCTTGTCCGGGACGGCAGTATAGTGATGCTGACCCACGACCATAGCGTGGTCGGGGAGATGATGACTCGCGGACTGCTCGACGAGGAGGAGGCGAGGACCCATCCGAGAAGAAATGTGATCACCAGAGCCGTCGGGCTGAGAGAAGACGTCGATCCTGAATTGCTGAAGGGATTCGAGGTAAAAGAGGGTGACAGACTCGTCATCTGTTCGGACGGGCTTACATCGATGGTGCTGAGCGTCGATATCCTCGATATAGTCATGAACAATAGCCCGGAAAGGGCCTGTGAACTTCTAGTGGCCAGGGCGAATGGTGCGGGAGGGGACGACAACATCACAGTGGTAGTCGCCCTGAACAGTTGATCCACCCGGTTTCCCGGATTTCTCAGAAAACAATGTTGATCGCCGCGCCGAACGTCGTGTTGCCGTCCAGCTTCACCTCGAAAAAAGCCTGATACTCATCGGTAAATATCAGCTTGAGGCCTGCCCGGAGTATTGTCTCAATATCCTTGTTGTCGTCATCACAATCGACGGAGTCCGGAGGGCATTTTTCACGGTCAGTGAAAAATATCGAATAGAATCCGATCGAGGCATACGGCTCGACAGGGATCTCGGTGTCGGCTACAAGTGTGCCGCTCGTGATCAGAGAGAGCCCGGCAACGGTCCTGCCCAGAGCGTTGTCCTGGAAGTGGCCGAGAGAGATGTCTGCTGCAAGGTCTATCGGGAAGGTGGATTCGGGATGCAGGAGATAGAACTTCACATCGGTAGCCACACCCAGAGCATTTTCCCCGGTCAGCCTGTCGAATCCGACCTGGAACCCGAGGTCTCCTCTCGAGTACATCCGAAAGCGGGCCATGATGCCCAGCCGGAACTCGTCTTTTCCCGTGGAGATGAAACATCCGCCTTCGCCGTCGGACGCGATGATCGCTGTGGTATACTGCCCGAGGGTCTGTGCCGCGCAGTCAGGGGTAGCGAGAGGCGTCGCGAGGATCATAAAAGCAGAGAGAGTCAAAAAGAAGGTCATGGAACAGATCCTCGAAAATGGATTCATTGAACAGGATCTCGAAAAGAAACCCCCAACACAGGATCTCGAAAAGAGACTCCCAACACAGGATCTCGAAAAGAACTTCCTCGTCCGGGATCTCGAAACCTGACTCCGGTTGAATCGCATATTGTTCTCCTTTTTTTGATTTCGTCTCGACTCCGGCGGCCGCCGGCCAGACTGTCAGAGCCCGGGTCCGGCGAGCAGGCCACCGACAAATTCTAACACAGGAATCGATCCTTTGCAGCATCTCTTTATCGCATCGAAATGTTTCTGAGAAAAACCTGAAAAATTCAGAGAAAACGGTTTTTTGGTGATTTGTAATATGTTGTCAATTAATATGTTACGAGTTTTGTAGGTCTGAGGAACATAAATTCAACCAATTTCAGATTTTGTGTTGACACCCCCACATCTTGTATGGCAGTATCCGCATGACCCCCACATATTGGCGCGATTGGTCAAGGGTCATATTAATAGTACAATATCTAAGTAAGTTGTTATACAACTGGAGGTTGGCATGTCTTCTGGTCGTCTCAAACCACGCATTTCGAATAATGCACTGCGGGTCCTGGAGAAGAGGTATCTGAGGAAAGATGTGAATGGAAACCTGACTGAGACACCGGAAGAACTACTTAAACGTGTGGCCACAAATATTTCGTCCGCCGAGAGGCGCTACGGCGACAGCGCCTGCAGGATGCGTTGGGAAAAGGACTATTACGAGATGATGGTCGCCCTCGATTTTCTTCCCAATTCGCCGACACTGATGAATGCCGGAGCAGAGCTTCAGCAGCTTTCAGCATGCTTCGTACTTCCGATAGACGATTCCATGGAGAGTATCTTCGAGACGATCAAGAACACCGCGCTCATACACAAGAGTGGAGGGGGGACGGGATTCTCGTTTTCAAGGATCAGGCCGAAGAACGACCGCGTGAAGTCGACCAAGGGTATTTCGAGCGGACCGATCTCGTTCATGAACGTGTTCGATGCCGCCACCGAGACAGTGAAGCAGGGTGGAACGAGACGCGGGGCGAATATGGCGATCCTCAGGGTCGATCATCCTGACATCCTCGATTTTATCACGGCGAAGAAGGATAACAGGAAGCTTAACAATTTCAATATCTCGGTCGGTATCACCGAAAAGTTCATGGAGGCAGTGAAGAAAAACGAGGATTACGATTTGTTCAATCCTCACGGTATGGACGCGGTGGACACGATCCCGGCACGTAAGGTCTTCGACATGATCGTCGAACTGGCCTGGAAGAACGGTGAACCGGGGATCGTATTTCTCGACAGGATGAACCGTTCCAATCCGACTCCGCATGTGGGTAAGATCGAGAGTACCAATCCATGTGGCGAACAGCCGCTACTGCCGTACGAGTCCTGTAATCTCGGATCGATCAATCTCTCGCACATGACGAAAGAATCGGACGGAAAATATACGATAGATTTCCAGAAGCTCGGCGCGGTGGTCCGCAAGGCGACTCGTTTCCTTGACAACGTTATAGACATGAACAGGTATCCGCTCGATGCGATCCGCGACATGACCAACGCGAACAGGAAGATCGGCCTTGGAGTGATGGGTTTCGCAGATATGCTCGTGCAGCTGGAGATCCCCTATAACAGCGAGGAAGCTCTCGAGGTCGCAGAAGAGATCATGGGATTCATACAAAAGGAATCACATACCGTGAGCGAAGAGCTTGCGATCGAGAGGGGATCGTTCCCCAATTTCCGGGGCAGTGTCTTCGATACCGAGGACGGGCCGAAGATGAGAAACGCGACGACGACGACGATCGCTCCGACCGGCACTTTAAGTATCATCGCGAGTTGCTCAAGCGGTGTCGAGCCTCTCTTCGCAATCGCCTTTATCAGGAATGTCATGGATAATGACGAGCTTGTCGAGGTCAACCCGATGTTCAGGGAGATAGCTGAAAGGGAAGGTTTTTACAGCGAGGACCTGATGAAGAAGATCGCCTCGGAGGGATCGGTGCAGGGCATCAAGGAGATACCCGAGAAATGGCGGAACGCATTTGTCACAGCACATGATATCAAGCCGGAATGGCATATCAGGATACAGGCGGCTTTCCAGAAATATACGGACAACGCGGTCTCAAAGACCGTCAACTTCTCCAATACCGCCACGAAGGAAGATGTCGAGGAAGTCTATCTCAAGGCTTACGAGCTCGACTGTAAGGGCGTGACGATCTACCGTGACGGAAGCCGGGAGGAGCAGGTCCTGAACATCGGCAGCGTCAACAGGGGAGAGAAAGACGCATCGGTAGCAATAGTAGACGAGAATGGCGAACACCTTCTTACTCCTCGCGCGAGGCCTTCGGTAACGACCGGCAAGACCTGGAAGATGACTACGGGTTGCGGCAACCTATATGTGACGATCAACGAGGACGAGCACGGCCCCTTCGAAGTCTTCACCCAGATGGGTAAGGCGGGCGGGTGCAGCGCATCGCAGTCGGAGGCCATAAGTCGTTTGATATCCCTTTCGCTCAGGGCAGGTATAGATCCGAAATCGATCCTCAAACAGCTTCGAGGTATTCGCTGCCCCAACCCGGGATGGGAAAAGGGCGGTATGATACTCTCGTGCAGCGACGCCATTGCAAGGGCACTCGAAAGACATTTCATCGAAGAGAAGACACCTGCCGGCCAGAAGGTCAGGAAGATGTCCACCGGATATCTGGACCAGGTCGCGGGTTTCTGCCCCGAGTGCGGTGGGATGATGGAGCATGAGGGTGGCTGCGCCGTCTGCAGGGAGTGCGGATTCTCCAAGTGCGGATGATCCTGGCGCCATAGCAGAGAATATCTACTTAAATTCCATCTGGATTTCATGTCTGGAAAGGTGTATCCTGCCTGTGGAACACCCCTGCCAGGTTTGCAGGGCAGCATTTTACATGAGAGAAGAAAGCTGAAAAAATGATGGACAGTATGGAAAAGGTCAAGTACGGAGGGTCGTTTCTCCTGGCGCCCGTACCAGTCGTACTGGTCGGATGTGCCCACGAGGAACTGGGAAAAAACCTCATAACAATAGCATGGACAGGAGTGGACTGCAGTGACCCGATGATCCTGCATATAT
>JAHOYU010000165.1 GCA_019038625.1 Candidatus Latescibacterota bacterium
CCAAACGTCAGCGGACCTGGTTTCGGAAATTGGATTGTTTGGAGCGAGGGAATCCGCAAGATGAGGCGTTGTCCAGTTGTATTTCGGCCGCGGTGGAAAGCGGGCAGACTCGGTAGAATCTCCGGGGATAGCTTTGTTGTTTGGGTGCTTGGAGCGGGCTACGGGGCTCGAACCCGCGACAACCAGCTTGGGAAGCTGGGACTCTACCAGCTGAGTTAAGCCCGCTCCGAACCTGGAATCTATCCGTCAGCATCAGGGCTGTCAACCTCCACCGCCCTGCGATTTGAATATCAACTGCCTTCCTCAGCAGCAGTTCCGCATTCATCATTTAGTTTATGATGGTATGTAAGGAGCATCTGATCCGGTCATTCATGACAAAGCTCAACTTCTCTTATCGAAAACCCAATTGTGTTGACAAAAAAATACAAATAGGCTTGAATCTAATTGTCAGCTTGAACCTGATGATTAGTAGTGGGCACCGGAATAATAGATAAGTATTGAACAATTATGAGTAATCAAAAAATATCTAACTTTTCTTATTATCTGATTTTGATTCTTACTCTCTGCATACCTAATGCCTATAGTCAGGAGTTATCGTTTTCCCTATCGCTGACAACCGACTCAGGCACGGTCCCCCAACTGCTTTTTGGGGTTAGGGACGATGCTTTTTCCGGTTTGGATAAGTATGATATCCCTGAGCCTCCCGCGGCACCGGGTTCACTCCTTCATGTCTTTCTTGCCATGCAAAGCCCTCCACTTGCGTTTCCTAATCGCTGGCATAGTGATATACGCTCACTTTCCGAGTACCAGGACAAGCGACTGGAAATCTGGAATATGACGGTGGAGTCCAATCAAACCGGTGGTGAAGGTTTGATTTCGATCGAATCCAATTCTACCCAAAACATTCCTTTCAAATTGCAAGTCCAGGGCCCCGGTGGCCTATTCGAAGTGGTTAATCCCCCGTGCACGGTCACCTTCCCGGTTAGTGCACCGGTTATTTCATTCTATTGGATTTTGGAAGTTGATGACCAAGTCCATGTTCGGACAGAAACCTGGGGGGGTGTGAAAAGCCTGTTCAGATAAAATTATCACCGGCGAGAAATCTTGATTTCGTGGCATCCCAGCAACTCCATTATTGGTGTATTAGTTGAGAAGGAGAATTTAGATGAGTTGGTTAAAAATGAGTTTCATTTTTGCTTGTTTGGTTCTAATCCTAATGCCCCCAACCTGGTCTTTGGCCCAGCTGGATTGTTCAGGGGACAACCTCCTGGCGGTGATTTTCGACAATGGCGACAACAACATTGAGGCACCTGCCTACGTTGGGGTGCCCGCTCATGTGGTTGTTTTGAATCCCACCACATCAGATATCTGGGGATACGAATTCGGATTTCATATTGATGGAAACTACATTGCCCCCAGTATTGCACTTGCGGGCTCCGGCCCTATCGATGTTGGTTTAGGCCTTGGCAACCATATTGTGGGCCTAAATGGACCAATACCAACTTCAGAAGTAACTACCCTAGCAACCCTGTCGTTTTTGCCCATGGACACGAACCCAATTTTGATTTATCTCCAACTGGTTGAACCACAAAGTAGCAGCGGATTCAACAGTGTAGTGATACCGCCAGGTGACGAGCTTCTCCATGTTTTTCCAGTTTCCGAAGACTATTCCCTCCCGGTAGCAGCAGTCAATCCGGACTTTCCGCTGGAATATTGCCCTGTACAAGAAGAGTATGAGCTGGCCATCACCATAGCCTCCGGGGGAGATAACAACAACTTTGCCGCCACTTCGTTAAATGCCACCGATGGTTACGACGCCGACATGGACTTCATCGACTCTGATCCAAACCGCAAGGTGTACTTTCCACATACGGGCTGGGTTTCTTCAGGCGAAGACCACTTCCGGACCGATGTACAGAGCGTATTCGATCCTCTGAACGAGATCAAACAATGGACCTTCGTCGTCGACACCCCATATCTCCAGTCCCCTGCCCAGGAAGTCCGAATCGACTTCGGACCCAATTTTTCAGAATCCTGGGGATATCAACTGCAACTGGTTGATCAATACACCGGCCAGACCACTTCCCTTTGGCCAAATCTCTCGTATGTGTATGAAATCTATGCCAACGATAGTCGTACATTCGAATTACAGGTCGCTTCCTTCCAAGAGGATTTCGATTTTTCCGTGGGCATCTCATATGGCGGTGATTCAGACAACACAGCCGCTGTTTCGATGAATGCAACCGATGGGTACGACCCTCTCTACGATTTCCCTGATGATGACCCATACCGAAAAGTATACTTCCCCCGAACTGGTTGGACTTCTCCTTTTGAAAACTATTTCAAAACGGATGTTCGCGCTCCATTCAACCCACTGACTGAAATGAAACAGTGGACGTTCGTCGTCGATACGCCCGTTGTGCAATCTGATGGTGAGACGGTCCAGATTGCTTTCGACCCTAGCTTTGTCGAATCATCCGGGAATGCCCTTCGTCTGGTGGATCACACTACTGGCGTCACTGTTTCCCTTTGGCCGAATTGTTCATACAGTTATCCCATGTACAACGCCGGCAGCCGAACCTTTGATTTGCAGATTGGCTCCTCACCAGTCCTGAATGACCCCTTCACGGTTGAATTCGGTGTTTATTGTGGGGAGATGGGGGACACAGGCAATTTTGCCGGCACACACCCCGACGCCCAGGATGGCTATGACCCAGGCCTGGATATTCCCGAGCCCGCTCCTGCTCCCGCCGTCTACCTAGCAGCTAGTTTTACGCATCCCGAATGGCCAATCGGGAGTCGCTACACTACCGACTACCGCAGTCTCTTTGATCCTCTTACCGAATCCCGGGTTTGGGCTTTCCAGGTGGAAACCGACCAGAACGCTAACATCAATATGGACTTCACTCCCTCGTTCAGTGAACTGGACGGGATATCACTTAAGTTGAAAGACCTGTCAAACGGGCAGGAATTCAACTTGTACCCCTCCCAGACCTATTCCTATTTGAACACGGGCCCTTCTATCAGACAATTCGAGTTGACTGTCGGAGGTGAGGGCCCGCTACCCCCGGATCTGGAACCTGCCAGTCGCAATATTTCAGATGGCTGGTCCTTGATAGGATTGCCTCTGGTTCCTCTGGCTGGGTCCAATACCTTGGGAGATGTCATTCTGGACCAGGTACCGGGGTATGGTTACGTATACGATTACCCCAGTACTGACGGGTATCGTTTCCTGTCTGCCGGAGACCCTGCCCAGTACGGAGTTGGCTATTGGTTGGCCACAGACGCACCATTCAACTGGACAATGCTCGGCGGTCAGTACCTGGATGGAATCACTATCGATCTTAATCCGGGCTGGAATCTCCTTGGTAATCCTATGTGGTTCCCTTGCCCGGTAGACGGAATCATGGTCAATTACGAAGGCCAAACCTATGACTGGGATAGTGCCAACAACATAGGATTAGTGGCTCCACTGCAGGACTACGATCGAGTAACCGATAGCTATTATCAAACCTTTGACATGGTCGCGTGGCAAGGGTATTGGTTCCGTTCTTATTATCCTGGAATTTCCCTTACTTTCCACTATCCCAACTTTCAGATTGTACCCAACCGACTTATAGCTTCTTTCCTAAAAGAGGACGACGACACAATATCGTGGAGCACCGAATTTCAGGTAACCGTCCCCGGGGAAAAAGTTGCCCGTTCGGTTACGCTGGGCGCTCATTCCACAGCTACAGAAGGCTTCGATCCCCGCTTGGATTGGCCGGAACCTCCGGCCTCTCCTTTGGGTGGGTCCAGGCTGGCTGTCCAGCATCCGGAGTGGGATCTGCCCGGCGGTAATTCCTTTGTGACGGACATGGTTCACCCGGACCAGGAAATAATGACGTGGAACATAGCCCTGACCACAGGCTATTCGGGAGATTTGGTCTTCAGTTGGGACCGAAGTCAATGGCCGAGCGATCTGGATTTTCAGCTTTACATCCCTGAAAAGAACCGGGTCGTTGTGATGTCAATGGCCAAGCAGGAGAGCATTGTTCTGCCAGTGAGCGGAGGCAGCCTGACAGTACAGGTTCGCACTCCAGACATGACCTCGGGCGTAGAAGATACTCCAGCACCGCCTTGGCGACTGGGTTTGTATCCGAACCCCTTTAACCCGATCACTACTCTTTCCTTTGATCTGAATAGACCCTGCACGGCTGAAATCCGCATCTACTCAGTCCGTGGCGAGTTGGTAAAAACTCTGGCCCAGGACCAGTACATGGCAGGCAGTCACCAAATATCCTGGAGAGGAACCGATGAAAAAGGGAGATCTGTTCCCAGTGGAGCATATTTTGCACGCTTGCTTGCGGACGGAGATCAGGTCGGTGAGGTAATCAAGATGAGCTTGATTCGTTGACTTCCAGGCAACGAATTTTGTTCCATTTGTTGTGGGTGCTGCCCGTTGCCTTTTGGCCGGGCAGCACTTCTTATGATGCCTTAAAATTTCTCCTTCTGGCAATGGCTGGATCAGCTTGGCTCCTGGCCGGGGTGCTGGGCTCGGGTGTAATTCCGAAACGCAGCCCACATCTCCAGGTTGGAGACAGATTCCGCATCAGGGAAAAGGGGAATTTTTTCCGTCTATTTCTAGGCTCACTTGGCCTAATTCTCTTAGTGGGCGGAATACGCGCTACCAATCCCCTTTTAACTCTCCGTTTTTGCCTTTTTCTGGGAATTGGGCTGTTCGTTACCCATTTGGCGGCTACTTGTCGTGACCCGGAATCTGGAAATCAAAATCTTCTGAAACCCCTACTGTATTCAACTAGCTGTATCGGCCTATATGGCATTGCCCAGATTTTTCAACTATTACCAGGAGCACCAATCGAGTCGAGATTACCGCCGGGAATCAGTACCTTGGGAAACCAGAATCAACTGGCCGGTTTGGCGAGCATCCTTTTTTTTCCATCATTGACCTTGTGGATGCGTTCCCAGCAAAAACGTGCAGAATGGTTTGCATCCCGACTAATCTCTTTTGTTCTGCTCATGGTCGTTTTCCTCTGTGGTGCCACGGGTCCTCAACTGTCCCTTGCAGGAGCAGGTTTACTGAGTCTACCCCCTCTTTTCCTCCTTCACTCGCGATGGGAATGGTCATCCTTGAGAATATTTATTGTTGGAGTAACACTCGCAACATTTGGAGGGATTTTCCTGATGGGGCTCGGAATTCGTGGGGGTGATGTGTCCGACAAAAGGTTGCAAGCAGCCCCAATTGTCCAACAGGTCCTGGATTCAAACCACTGGGACATTCGGAGAACTAACTGGCAAGTTGCCTGGCAGATGTTTCTCGACTCCCCGGTCACTGGGGTTGGAGCTGGGAACTTCTTCGTTCACATGCCGGAAACAAGGGCTGAACTGGGTCGACGATTCCCAAACCGTGATTTTGCCCAACACGCTCCTATCGCTTCGCGTGCCCACAATGAATACTTCCAATGGATAGCTGAAACCGGGTGGCTGGGATTAGGCTGGCTAGTTCTCATGGGGGGGTATTTGGGTAGATCTTGGTTCCAGATTTACAATTCCTACAACGCCCGAACAGATCGCCTCAGACATTTCCTTCTCTCCGCCGGAGTGATCACTGCATGTATTCTGTGCTTGGTCAGCTTTCCCCTTCACACTCCAGCCATCGGTCTTACTACCGCGGTTCTTCTTGGCCTTTGTTGTTGGCCAACGCATTCTCGGAAAACCACCCCAGATTTCGTAGTTCGTAGATGGAGTTTGTTCAGCATGTCCGGAGCTCTATTTTTTCTTCTTGGATTTACAGTTTTATTTTTCGGGGGGCGGGAATTCGTTGCAGATTTGAATCGTCAAATCGGCAGCAGGTATTTCCTGCTGGGAGAACATGAAACAGCCGCGCCCTACCTGGATCGTGGAGTTTCATGGGCCATTTGGCCCGAGCAAGGGAGAATGTTCAAGGGACTATGCCAAGCTGCTCTCGGTAGCCCAATGAAGGCCGAGAGTTCTCTGCAGGCCAGTCTCCTGGAAGCCCCGGCTTTCGAAACCATGCTGAGCCTGGCGGAAATAAAGATTGAGCAAAAGGATTTCTCGACTTCCGGCAAACTGCTGTCAATAGTTGAAGGATGCGGTCCAATCCAGGAGTTCCGACGCCAAGCAGCATATTTGAGGGGACTGGAAGCTCTGCGCGGGAATGATCTTCACCTAGCCAGCAAACTTTTTACTGACATGCTCCCGTTATTTCCCGCCTCCTACCGGGCCATGCTTGCCTTGGGCTATCTGGATAGCCTGGAGGGAAGAAAAAATGCAGCGGCAGCCAACTACCGCCAAGCCGTAATCACTCTGGAGTCCCTCCTTGCAGGAGAGATAGGCCAAGGGCCGATCACTATACCGAAAAGAATCCGCTGGCAAGGTCATCTCCGGACAGCACGCCAGGCTTTGCGCTCTGTCGCAGATTCTTGATCATTGTCTCAAGGGGTTGCGCCAACCCAAACCCTGTGGTTTCTTTCCAAACATGATCAATCTCATCCGCGCTTTCCCGGCTCCTCTTAACCGCCTCTTCGAATGGCGCCCCGGAGACCACATCACTCACCTGGACGGTCGGCCCGTTGAGGACATCCTCGACCTGTATT
>JAHOYU010000166.1 GCA_019038625.1 Candidatus Latescibacterota bacterium
TAGAGTACAATCAACTTTTGGTCACCGGGGGAGGGAATAGGCGTTTGGAATTCCTATCCTCTTTGGATTCGTCGCCGGTGGCGGATGTGAAGGTTGGATGAGTACCGATGGCTCCAGTTGGGTTCGTGTCCGGCAAGATTTTGGGTTTGCGGTTCAACCCCAGTTTGTACCTAGCGAGCCTGGAATGCTTCAGCTAAAAGGAATGACCGGCCCGCCCGAGGGGCTGATCAGCGAATCAACTGAAATATGGGTGACGGATCTACTGCCTGTAGCTCCGAACCCCTTCAATCCTGTGGCGAAGATCGGGTTTACCCTTGCCAACGATGAGCACGTGAAGATTTCGCTCTTCGACATCAGGGGCAGAAAAGTATTGGACCTAGTGGACGAAGTTTATCCCCCCGGGAAACATGGAGTTTCGTGGGAAGGGCGTGATTCATCGGGTCGCCGAGTATCCAGCGGGGTGTATTTTGCCCGTCTTTCTGTCGGCGGGTCCAATTTTACGAGAAGGATGCTGCTTATTAAATGATGGTTGTTGGGGGGTTGGCTGGTATGATTGACCCCCAGTCAATTTTCTGAAAGGTCAACGATGTTGCGGCACTTGTGGATGATTTCCGTAGTAGTTTCCGGTCTGTTTTTTACTTCCGCTGTTGGCCATGCCTCCACTTGGTTTGTGGAGAAAGACGGTTCTGGTGATTTCACTGTGATTCAAGATGCTTTTGATGCCGCTGCTGCTGGGGACACTATTCGTATTGGGCCTGGCAGATTTGAAGACTATCAATCTACTAGTTACCCGGGTGGAGTTTATGATATTGTTGGTAACAACCACCTTGGTGATTTGACGGTAATTGGAGCCGGAGCAGATATGACCATTATTGGATCTGAAGATGGTAGCCAGTGGGAAAGGCCCACCGGTTTCAACAATGATGGGTATTTGACAGGCGGAACTTTTTATTTAAGTGGAGTCACTTTGGAGGGAAATAAATATGGTGTTATTTCTGAAGGCGGAAGTTTTGATATTGAGGGATGTGTTTTCCAAAAATGTACCTTCGGGATTTGGTCAATGGTTAATGGTCGGATTTCCAATTGTAAATTTGATGACATGGCCGATGGAGGGATTCTTGCCATCTCTCCGGGTCATGATTTGATTGTTGAAGATTGCGAGTTTCTGAACTGCTCATCAAAGGGGTTTTACTTCCAATCCTCTCCACGGATGAATGTAATTAGCTGTACATTCAACAATTGCCAAACGGCGGGGTATTTTGATCACTGTTCTGGGTCTATTGAAAAGTGTACAGTTACGGAACATTTAGGGATAGGCTTTATTATTCGGAGTTCGGGACGAGTCGATGTCACGGAGAATTCGTTGGATGGGGGCTGGGTGAATATTTCGACTGCTGGAGGGTACAATGATGACATTAATATAAATGGAAATACTCTCTCGGGTTCTGAGTTGGAATCTATTAGAATAGAAAATAGCCTTCCACAAATCCATGGGAACCATATTCTTCGTGGCGAGCGTTATGCTGTACGTTTGAAGAGTTTTTCCCTAAACGAAGAAGACCTTTTTATCGACATGACCAACAACTACTGGGGCACGACCGACACAGATTCGATCGCTGCCTGGATCTACGATGGGAACGACGAATACGACCCGGTTTGGGGTATCAAAGCCTTCGTGGTCTTCGAGCCTTTTTCAACTGTCCCCCTTCCTGCTGAAAAAAAGAGCCTCGGCGGCTTCAAATCGATGTTTCGCTGAGGGTCAGGTATCTACGGGCAAAGTTCGTTTCCTCGACCCACCCGAGGGTAGACGGCGGGAAAGAACACGGCTGCAGTAATTCATGGTATAATCTCCGTCTAAAGGATATCTCGACGATTATTGGAGGATCCATGAGAAACATTCCCATGGTGGCTCTGGCGATGATCCTGGCAACGACAGTTGCTGTTACGCAAGTGCCAGGGTTTATCGCCCCCGCCGTCCAGCCAAAACCCTACTCCACCAAATCACACGAGAGAATCTTGAAACATACCTGGCCGATTTGAAACCAGGGGAAGATTTTTCAACCCATGTCCCACTCCACGTGGAAGC
>JAHOYU010000167.1 GCA_019038625.1 Candidatus Latescibacterota bacterium
CGGGTAAGCACATCCATCCTAGTCGTCGACGAGATGTATGGAACATCGTACGGCCGTTGTTCTGCGCCCTCGACCATAGCGGGATGAAGGAAGTGATTTGTGTGGACGTAGAATCCTTCCACTTCCAGGATATCGTGTCTGTGCTCCGGATACGCGGCGGTCTCCACCGAAAGTATCCGCCGCTCGTTCAGGGAAACAAGATTGTGATGAAACGAAAAGGACCGTGGTTTCATCGTCGCTATCGAGACTGCTTCGTCGAGATCCCTGGATTCGAGAATGGCCCGGCTCAGAAAGTAACGCGGAATACCTTCCACGACTCTTCGCGGCTGGATATAGTTGGTGGTCTCGACGATACCATGGATATTGACGGCAGGACCGTTGCCCGGAAGAAGGCCTGGATAGATGAAAGCAAGGAAAGACACACCGCTCGGAGGATCGACCCGGGCAAGAAACATTCTCCCGACATTGAGGTCGTTTCCGTCCTCGTTGTGGACGAGGATCACATTATCCCCCTTCTTGACGGCGATCGTCGAACAGCCGGGAGGATCTTTCAACAGTCCTATTTCCGATCTGCAGTTGTACGAGAATAGATGCATGAATGGAACCTCAAGGGCTTCCGCCATACCTTCGAGTTCGTCTATCAGCCCGGGGAAACCATCCCGGGCGTGGGCCAGCATCGCTTCGACCCTGCTTCGGCCCTCCCCCTCAAAATACGCCACAGAATCGATATAATCACCAGCGACATCAAAGTAGCCCCGTATCCGATCCTTCATCGCGGCGCCGATCTGCCTCCCTATTTCGTTGTGTGAACCGGATACTTCTATGAGCGGATAACCATTTTCAGGAAATGCAAGAAGCCCCTTGTAATCGGTGGAAGATGGACCGCAACCGATTACAGGCAGCAAGGCCGCGCCCGCCGCTACGGTCAAAGAATATTCCAGGAATTCTCTTCGTGAATACTTGTTCATAACGAGGCCCCTTTCTATATGTCCCATTGACATAGTAGGACGGGAACCGGATTCAGACAAGTGTCATATTGAGATCTGCACCCATGGATTTATTAACTCAATATGTTCGTTATCGGACATGGCTTGTGCCGCAACCGGACAGCCACAACCGAAGCAGGCCAGCCTAACTGGCGATTTTATGCGCAGTTAACAAACTGGCTCCAGATATGCAATCTCATTGCCAAGGGTATAAGAATTCGACTACAGATAATCGGGAGCCTACAATGTTCTTCAATTATATCAAGGCTACTCTGAGAGGGTTGCTCAGGCACAAGAGCACTTCAACCATCAACATTCTCGGATTGGCAGTCGGCATCGCGGTCTCGTTGATGATCACTCTGTGGGTACAATACGAGCTCCGGTACGATGATTTCCAGGAAAAGGGAGATCGCATCTGCCGCGTCATCACAAATTACAGCGATATCGGTAAACGTGCCTGCAGCCCCGGCCTTCTGGGCCCGGCTGCCAGGACGGACCTCCCCGAGATAGTTGAATTCGCAAGATTCAAGAGACTGCGAACTGCAGTTATTGCGAATCAGGAAACGTCATTCTTCGAAGATGATATCATACTTGCTGACGCCCAGTTGTTCACCATGTTCAGCCTGCCATTCGCTCGATCCTCCGCTGAATCAGCTTTGTCATCTCCGTATAGCATAGCCATCTCCGAGTCCATGGCTGAAAAGTATTTCGGTGATCAGGACCCACTGGGAAAAGTCCTCACGATGGATAGCACTATTGAACTCACAGTGACAGGAGTCTTCAGGGACGTGCCTGGGAACAGTCATCTAAAATTCGATTTTGTCTCTCCTGTCGAGTTGGCTGAGAAAGAAAACTTCTGCGGCATCGACTGGGGCAGTTCCAATTTCAACACATACTTCGAAGTAACAGAGGCCGCGCGTCTGACCGAGCTTGACTCTGCTATCATGGCTGTGTCCAGAGCTCATGACGGAGGCAACGGCCAGTTGGAAGGTGAGACTACCTGGTACCTGCAGCGCCTGTCCGATATCCACCTCGATGGAAGTATTGGACACAGCTGGAGCAAGAGAAGCGATATCGAAGATGTCCGTCACATCTATCTTTTTTCGATTATCGCTTTCGCCGTGCTGATCGTCGCCTGCATCAACTTCATGAACATTTCGACTGCCCAGTCGATCCGGCGCGCCAGAGAGATCGGGATGCGAAAGACGCTGGGAGCCAGTCGCGTTCAATTGATGACACAGTTCTTCGGTGAATCGCTTGTGCTGGCCTGTATCGCCGGGGGCCTGGCTGTAGGCCTGGTGGAACTGCTGCTTCCCGTTTTCAATGGAATAACGAACGAGCATGTCTGCCTTGACATGTCGAATCTCACAACCCTGCTTAGTATAGGTGGGATAGTCATAATTGCGGGTCTCCTGGCAGGTAGTTACCCGGCTGTCTACCTCTCTTCATTTAAAGCGTCAAAAGTGTTAAAAAGCAACTCGCGGGTAGCAACCGGAGGCAATCTGTTCAGGAGGATCCTGGTAGCCGTGCAGTTCACTGTGTCGATAGTACTGATTATCGGAACCGCCATCATGTACCAGCAGCTATCCTACACTATCGATTATACGCCCGGGTATGACAACAGCGATCTTATTCACATCTCGATCAGAGACAATATTGCATCACAGTATGATTATGTCAGAGAAAGCCTCCTGCAAAACCCTGATATTATCGCCGTCACTGCCAAGGACTGCCTGCCTAATACACACCGAAACAGAACAAACTGGATCAGTTGGGAAGGTCTTGAGAACAGCAATCGCCACGCGTTTGAAACGACACGCATCGACCTCGAATACTTCGCCACAATGGGCATGGAGATCGTCGAAGGTCGAGATTTCTCCAAAGAGCATCCAGGTGATGCTACTCGGGCATATATACTGAACGAAACAGCCGTCATGCAGACAGGCATGGAATCTCCTGTCGGGAAGTGGTTCGCGCATGGAGAGAATGTGGGTCCGATTGTCGGCATCGTCCGCGACGCGCATCTAAAGACCTTCAAGCGGGAAGCAGTGGCCCAGGTGTTTTCGGTTCTGAATGATCTGCCGGAGCAGACTACTTCCAGCGCCGTGATCCTGATCAAGACTACAGGACAAAACACTCGCGAGACGATCAGCGCGATCGAAGGACTATGGGAAAAAGTCAATCCAGGGACACCCTTTGAATACGGATTCCTGGACGAGACAATGGGAGCCATGTACATCGAGGACCGCAATCAACAAACTCTGCTTTCATGGTTTGCGGGAATGACGATATTCGTATCTTGTCTGGGGCTGCTTGGCCTGGTCATGTCATCTTCTGAACGTCGTATCAGGGAAATCGCCATACGCAAAGCACTGGGCTCATCTGTCACTGGAATCGTCCGCCTTCTTTCCAATGAATTCCTGGGGCTCGTAGCCCTGGCAAACGTATTCGCCATTCCGATTGCCTGGTATTGGATGACCCGCTGGCTCGAGAACTTCGCATATCACATCGACCCCGACTGGACGACCTTCGCCCTGGCTGGTGTCGGTGCGATTATCCTGGCCCTGTTGACAACGAGTCTTCAAAGCCTGAGAGCTGCCATGATGAACCCCGCAGATATTCTGCGACATGAATAGGACACGAAAGTTTTGAGTGAGACAAGAACCATAATTATCCGGGGAGTAGCGATGAAAAAAGTATCGATATTATGTGTGATCCTGCTTCTGACCGGCCTCAGTAATTGCGCGAATACTCAGGATAAACATGAAGTCCAGACGCATCGTTCAGATGATTCTGTCGAAACAGAGGCATTCCTGAGCAGCCTGCCAGACACTATAGAGAACTGGATGAATGACTGGAACATGCCCGGCCTCGCTGTCGGGATCTTCGTTGACGGAGAGACCGTATTCATGCGTGGATTTGGATACAGAGACAGGGAAGAAAGGCTACCCGTTACGACCAGGACCCTCTTCCCAATCGCTTCCTGCACAAAATCGTTTACAGCCCTCAGCGCATTTATCCTTGAGGAAGAGGGCAAGCTGGACCTTGACGCGAAAATAAAAGACTACCTGCCGGATTTTCAGATGATGGATAAAAAGGGTACAAAAAATGCCGCTATCAGGGATTTTCTCGGGCATCGTTCCGGACTGTCACCATACACTGGCATACACCAGCTGACTGGGCTATCCAGAGAAGAGATATTCCAGCACCTGAGATATTTTCCCCCTCAATTTGAATTGCATGGAGGGTTCATATACTCCAATCTCGGTTACATGGTAGCGGGCCATATAGTGGAAAGGGTAGTCGGCAGGCCGTGGGAACTATTCGTATCAGAAAGTATTCTCAGCCCTATAGGTATGGATAACACATGTTTCACCTACGAGGAAATGATCGGGACCGACGACTACGCTGTCCCTTATTGGAATTTTCCAGATTTCGAAAGTCCCATAAAACGACCGTTTGAGATCGACGCGACCCTCTCCCCCGCAGGTGGCGGTGGTGGGATCATAACGGATATCGAGGGGATGATGGCATGGGTCAGGTTCAACCTCGGGGACGGAAAAGCCGGGGGCAGGCAACTCGTCTCGCAGGAGGACCTCAACGAGATGCATTCTCCAATAATAGATCTATCTTCCGCCCTCAATACCGAGTTGAATACTTACGCGGGCTACGGCAATGGGTGGTTCAGCGAAAAATATCGGGGATACAACCGTGTCTACCACGGCGGCCTTGGCGACGGCTGGATCTCGCTGGTCAGTTTCCTTCCCGAAGAAGAAATAGGAGTCGTCGTACTGACAAACCTCTACTACCAGCATCTTCATGAGGCTCTGGTCTATCATATCATCGACAACCTCCTTGGCCTTTCCCCGATCGATCACAACACAAGGGAACTGCGTGGCGTCAAAGGAGCTATCGATGGATTCAACGCTGGTTACGAAGCTTTCTGGCAGCAGGCTGACCCGGATAAGATGCTCAGTCGCGATCTGGAAACATATACCGGGACATACTCGAATCAGCTGTTCGGAAAGGTCTCTGTCAGGCTGGAAGGCGAAGAGCTGGGCCTGACCTTTGAAAGCGGTATCCATCTCAATGCGAGGCATTACGAATCTGACACCTTTGCCACAGAAAGCGAGATACTCTCCTTCAGCCATCTCCCGATAAAATTCGAGACATCAGAGGATGGTATTATAACCGCTTTTACTATCTCACTCGAAAGCTCTGTCGATGAATTCAGGTTCGTGAGATGAAACATACCCTGTTTCACAGGGACCATCCTGTCACAAACCATACCCATCAGGGGAACTTTAGCCCGGGACTCAGGTATAAAATAGTCGGGACACCTCTTTCAAGGAGCATCAAAATGAGACCTTCGAATCTGATGATGTTGTCGTTCATCCTTCTTCTCAGCCCGATCACTTCCAAAGCCGCCGATCCGGTCGGGGCGCCGATCGAATCGATCACCGAGGCGGAACTCAGCGGCCATGTCTACTTCCTCGCGTCGGATTACCTCGACGGCCGGTATCCCGGCCAGCCCGGGTACGAGATCGCTGCTCAATACGCCGCGTCGCAGTTCAAAGCCTGCGGACTGGACTCGATCGTCATCGACCAGAATGGCGGAAAAAGCTTCTTCCAGACCGTGCCGGTAGCGACGAGGGCCCTGGAGCACTTCGCTCTTGTCTCCATTACTCCATCCGGTGAGAAAAGGTACGATGCAGGCGATCTCTTCAAGAGCCACCTCTATGACTTCGGCGATGAAAGTCAGGATAAGTGGGATATCGTCTTCGCCGGGTACGGCATTTCCGAACCGGAGAGCGGATGGGACGACTTCGAGGGGCTTGCCCTGGAGGGAAAGACTGTCATTCTGCTTAGAGGCACTCCCTCTGAGGGCGGAGAACCTGTCCTGCCGGAGGAGATCGAAGCAAAATACTCCGCCAGAAGCAGTCTGATGGAACGGCTGGTGAAGATCTCAGCAATGGATCCGGCCGCGATAATCGTTCCCGCCAGCCCGTCCTACGTCTCGTCCTGGGACAGAAGGGCCGATCTGGGCATGTGGCCCAACGCCGTCCTCTACGAAGGAGACTCTGCATACTACCACTGGATAAATGCCGATATCCCCCGCTTCCTTCTTGTCGGATCAAACCTGTTCTTAGTGAAGCAGCAGATGATCGAAGAACTGATGGCCGGGCAGCAGTACGAACCTTTCATGCCTGACAGCACGATCAGGGAAGAGGAGTACAGGACGTTCGAGCTCGGCGGCTCATCGATCGGCCCAGAGTTCACTGTGAAAGACGAAGACCGCTCCTCGCCGAACGTCGTCGCCATGCTCCCGGGGACCGATCCTGTACTGAAAGACGAATATATAGTGATCGGATCCCATATCGACCACTTCGCGAGCAATGGCGGCCCGGTTATGAACGGCGCCGACGACAACGCCAGCGGCGCTGCCGGTGTGATCGAGATCGCCGAGGCGCTCGCCATCGACCCTCCGAGGCGGTCCGTGATATTCGTAATGCTCAACTCCGAAGAGACCGGGCTGCTCGGAGCGAGATACTTTGCTCATAACTGTCCCGTGCCTCTCGACAAAGTCGTCGCCTATATCAATGTCGACATGATCGGAAGGACAGTTCCAGACCTCGCCGAGACCCGCGGCATCTATATCTCGGGCGCCGACCGAACATGCGATGAATGCTGGGATATCCTTCAGGATGTCAACGAAAGGACTTCCCGGATCGACCTCGTTCTCGAAGAGGGCGGAGAGACCACCGAGAGGTCGGACGAGCTTCCCTTCTTCAGCGCCGGGATCCCAACCTACGGCTTCTGTACGGGTATGCACGAGGACTATCACAGGCCCGGCGACGACCCGGAGAAACTCGAGTACGACAAGATGGAGAAAGTCTGCAGGTTGATCTACTCGCTGATAGTAGAGCTTGCCGACAGGGACGAAAGACCCTGCGGCAGCTAAGCCGGAAAAGTGTCACGATTTATCGCGCGGCTCATTCATACTTCAGCGATTCCACCGGATCGGCCACCGCGCCCTTGACTGCCTGAAAACTGACAGTGATCAGTGCGATCAGCAGGACAAGTGATCCCGAGATCAAAAAGACCCATATCCCAAGATCGATTCGGTATGCGAAGTTCTGGAGCCACCTGTTCATGACAAACCAGGCCACCGGCCAGGCAAAGATGTTCGCCACAAGCACCACTTTGAGAAAATCCTTATTGAGCTGGCGTACGATACCTGCCACCGAAGCACCAAGGACCTTTCTTATCCCTATCTCCTTCATCTTCCTGTCGACGACAAAGGCGGATAGCCCGAACAGCCCGAGGCATCCGATGATTATTGCAAGGTATGAGAATATTGTGAAAAGCTGACTGATCTGCGCCTCGTTACGGTAGAGGCCATCGAACCTTTCATCAAGAAATGAATATGAAAATGGCATGCCTGGAGCAAAATCGTTCCATGCCTTCTCCACTCGTCCGACTGTCCCCGCCACATCACCGGTCTCGAATCGAACCGATATGTACCCTTCCGTCCGGACGTAGTAACCACCGGAGAAAAAGAGAGCCATCGGACGGATCTCCTGATGAAGCGATTCGTAATGATAATCCTCGACGATCCCTATGACCGAAAAGACATTTCCATCATCGCTATTATTGCTGATGGTCTTCCCGATCGGATCGGCCCAGCCTATAAGGTCGAGAGCGGCACTGTTGAGGACCACGGCGGTGGAGTCGGTCGAGTGCGCCCTGGAAAAAAATCTTCCTTCTGCCATCTTCAGTTTCATCGTGTCGAGGTATTCAGGATCACAGACGACCATATTCAGAGTAAAACCTGCGTCCACTCCTTCCGCCCGGTATCCTATATTCGAGAAACCGCTCCCTGGCACCGTCGTAGAGCCTGACACACTCACTACCCCGGGCTGGTCTCTGAGGATATCCTTGAATGTCCCTGTGCCAGCACCGAGAGCTCCAGGATTGTCGATCACCATGACCTGTTCCTTTTCGAACCCGAGAGCCTTGTCCTGAAGGTAGCTCATCTGGCCATGCACGGTCAGGACACCGACGATCAGGAAGATGGCGATCGAAAACTGCAGGACGATCAGGCCGTTCCTTATCCATAGCTCGCGGCTGTCC
>JAHOYU010000168.1 GCA_019038625.1 Candidatus Latescibacterota bacterium
TGCCTGCACAGCTGCGGCACCTGAATGCAGTATCGTATCGGGAATATCCATCGGACCGGCGGCGGCACCAGCCACGAATACTCCCTCGATACTCGTCCTGGCCGGGTTCGTCTCCTCATCGGGCTCTTCGACAAAGGACCACTTGTCGCCCCGCAGTTCTTCCTCACTGAACAGTTCCCTGAATTCGGGATTGGGAATGAATCCTGTCGACAGGACGACGAGGTCATGTTCGGTCTCCATTATCTTTCCACCATTGTCTATATCCTCGTAGCGAAGGATCAGATTGCCTTCGGAGGTCTCGTCGATCTTCGCCACCTTTCCCTTTACAAACTGGACTCCCATTCCTCTGGATTGCTCGTAGAATTCGTCGTAGCCCTTGCCGAAGGCTCTTATGTCTATGTAGTAGAGTGTGACATCCGCAATAGGAAGCGCGCCGAGGAGAAGTTGCGCCTGCTTGATCGAATACATGCAGCATACTCTCGAGCAGATCGGGTTATCAGTCGTATGGTCCCTTGAACCGGCACACAGCACATAGGCTATATTGTCAGGAACCTTTCCATCGAGAGGCCTGAGAAGGTGGTTGTATGGTCTCGTCGGCGCTATTATCCTGTCCATTTCCATGGCCGTTATGACATTTTTGAATTTTCCGTATCCATACCTGTCCATAAGGTGGGCCGGAAAGAGTCCGTAACCGGTCGATACGATCACCGAAGCGACTTCGATCTGTACTTCCTCGCCCTTCATGTAAAGATCTATCGCTTCAGCCTGGCAGGCTTTGACACACTGCTGACATTCGCAGCATATGCCACAGTTGAGACAGTTATCTGCGCTCTCTATCGTCTCCCTCTCTGACATCGGGAGTTCGATCTCGCTGAAGTCACCCACTCTTTCCTCCACATCGCGCTGCTTAACGTCGACATGGTGAGGAGGCCGAAAATCCTTCTGCCTCGACAGGACCTGCTCCTTTGTGACCGGTTCTATCCTGTCGTCATAACGGGGGCCGCCCACATTCCCGTCCCTGATGAATCTATCCATGTAGAAGGCTGCCCTCTTTCCCTGGCCTATCGCCTCCACTATCATCGAAGGTCCGGTCACTACCTCTCCGCCGGCGAAGATCCCATCTACGCTTGTGACCATTGTCTCCGCGTCGGCTTTTATCATCCCGCCCCTTAATAGCTCTATTCCATCAGCCTCGAGAAAACCGGTCTGGCTGGACTGTCCGATTGAGATGAATACGACATCGCAGGGCAGCACGGAGCGTTTCCGGCTGTCGAACTTGGGGGAGAACTTTCCTTCCCCGTCAAAGATGCTCAGGCAGGCGACAGTCTCGACGCCGGTGATCCTGTCTTCGCTCACGATCACTTTTTCAGGCCCGAGTCCGGCTTCTATTATCACTTTTTCCCTGACAGCGTCCTCGATCTCTTCCTCCGAAGCAGGCATCTCTTCACGTTTCTCCAGACACATCATCCTGACTTCCGAAGCGCCCAGCCTCGCGGCTGTCCTCGCCACGTCTATTGCGACATTACCTCCGCCTATTACAAGAGCTCGTTTTCCTTTCAGATCGTGCTTTCGCCCGTGTGTGACATCGAAAAGGAACCTTATCCCGCTGAGGACACCGGGATGGTCCTCGCCCTCTATACCTATGCTCTTTGCTACATTTGCTCCCACCGATACGAATACCGAATCGAAACCCTCATCGAGCAGCCCCCTGACCGAGGTCACCTCGACACCGGTCTCGATCTTCACTCCGAGAGCCGTTATGTTCATGATATCCCTGTCGACCGTCTCTTTGGGAAGACGGTATCTCGGCAATTCGCTTCTCAGCATCCCTCCTGCGATGTCGCGGGCTTCGAGTATCTTCACTTCGTGGCCCTTCTTCGCGAGGAAGAACGCCGCGCTCAGTCCTGCTGGACCGGAACCTATCACAGCCACTTTTTTACCAGTTTTCTCTTCCGGCGGACCGTATTCGGGTTCGGGGTGCCTGTCATAATACCAGTCGGCGATGTATCTCTTTATCATCCTTATGTGTGGAGCTCCGTCCGTCTCGGCGAGGGTACATTCCTTCTCGCAAGGCGAATAGCAGGCTCTCCCCAGGCTTCCCACCAGAGGCGCATCGTCCAGGACGAGATTGAACGCCTCCTCGAATTGTCCCTGCCTGGCCAGCGATATGTATCCGTTCGCCTTGATGTTCGCAGGGCAGTGGAATGTACAAGGTGAAGTGCCCTCGCGGTCGATAACGGCCTTTTTTGGAACGGCCTGTGGAAATGCGATGTGTGCGACGCGTCGGGCGACCAGCCCGAAATTGTATTCATCGGGCACGGACACTGTGCAGACCTTTTCGCACTCCTGGCATCCTGTGCACAGATCGAAATCTACATATCTGGGTTTCCGGTAGAGTGTGACGAGAAAGGATCCTTCTTCACTGCGTCGAATGTTCCTTACTTCGCTGTATACATTGAGGTCTATATTCTTGTGGCTCGCGGTGCCCGCCATCTTTGGAGTGGAGATGCAGCTGGCGCAATCGAGAGTTGGAAAGACCTTCGAGAGAAGGATCATCTTTCCCCCGATACTGGGTTCCTTTTCGACAAGGGCTACCTTATAGCCCATGTCGCCCAGGCTTATCGCCGACTCCATCCCTGCTATGCCACCACCGATTACCAGGGCGTCGTAATCCATCTATTCTCCGCTTTCCGCCGACCCGATCTTCTTGAGGGCCGTGTTGAAATTCTTCATATATTTTTCGAAAGGTTCTGCACAAACGCTGCAGAGAGCCGCCATCTTTACGCGGGCCGGATTGATCTCCCTCTCTACCATCATCTCCTGCGTCCTTGCCATGACCGCTCCGGTCCTTGCCGTACAATCCTCAAGATAGGAACAATCGTTCCCATCGGCGGCCAGAAATACTCCGTCGAAACCGTTCTCCAGAGCGTGAATTATCCATTTCGGTTTGATGCCGCTCGAGCAGGGCAGCGTGATGACGTAGACTAACGGGGAATAGTGCATCTTGTTCCTGCCGGCAAGGTCGATGCCGGGGTCTGACACGTTCTCCGTCGAAAAGACAAGGATCTTCGGTGTTGATCCTTTTTCACTCATTATTTAAATACCTTTTCAAACGATTCCAGAAGGGCAAGGACATGTTCACTAACTATCCTGTATTGGACAAAATTACCGTCTCTCTTCGAATCGACCAGGCCCTCAAGTCTCATTCGCGTCAGGTGCTGAGAGATGTGTGGCTGTGACGCCTCGCAGCATTGCTCAAGTTCACTCACAGTCATCTCGTTTCGACGAAGTTTACAGAGGATATACAGCCTCTGGGGATGAGCAAGGCTCTTGAGCAGTGGCGCTATCTTCTCGCACCTCTCCTTGTCCGAAATTCTTGCGGCCATTTCAATTACCTGGTCTTCTTTACGTACAGTCTCCAGAAACTTGTGTCTTCAACTGTTCCCATGTGCTCGTACTTCATCTTTTTCGTCCACATCGGGATATCGTTGTTCGTTCCTTCGTCAGATGAGATGACCTCCATAATCCCACCCACTGGCACTTCCGCCATCGCTTTCTTCGCCTCCAGCAGCGGACCGGGACAAGCCATACCTCTTGCGTCCACAACCTTGTTCACTTCGAGATTCTTCAGTTCATCGTCCGTCATTGTCTTTCTCCTTAATAAGATTATAAGAATATTCTTATATGCGAATTATATTATAGTTCAGCAATGAATGTCAAGAGAGTTTCGTTGATATTATGTAATCATTCCAGCCACCGAACAGGATCAAGAAAACACCTCGACCTATTTCTGCCAGACCGCGTGTCCACGCTTCCGGAGTATCCGTGCGAGTTCGGATTCCATTTCCACAGCATCTTCATATGGGAGTGGATTGTATTCTTCATAAAGCAGTGGACAAAGGTGTCTGCCGTACTTCCGGACAAACCTGTTCGACTTGTAACCTGCAAGATGATTCTCGAACCGTTTCTCAGGATCAAGGCCGGTCATACCTACATAGTAACACTTACAATCAGGCCTGAATCCCGGATTTTCGCGGATGAAGGACTTTTCTCGGATAACGGCCCGGTCGAGCTCTATGACATAGACGTTATGGTGGGCTTTACTTTTCATCCTGCTGAAGGGTAATACATCTTTACCCGGAATTTCCACGATGAGCAAGATCGCTCTGAACTATTCTTCGACCGGTTTATAGATGAATTCGCGAACGGCCAATACTCTGCCTCCATTGTCTTCGATCTCAACACGCCACGCTCCGGACCATGAAGCCATCATCCTTTTAGAACTCCATGTCCGCCATGAAGCAGATTTGACAGGGAGCCTCACACGAGCCTTCTCTTCCTCACCAAAGATCCACACGTGAGTAATGGTATCAGGAGGGGCGGCTCCCGAAATCCTTGAATAACAATAGAGTCTTTCCTGACTTTCGAAAAACTGGGTGTTTATGCCGGCGGGGGCTTTTTCCTCTATGCCGGTACATATGACTACTTCATCGACTTTCAATCCATTCTCGATGTCCATAGCCATGACGGGGGTTAAAAAGAACGTAAAGACCAACAAGATGAAGAGTGCGATCCTTGACATAACGATCCTCCCTTGAAAATCACCTGGTCGGGGCCAGGCCCGAATTTCTGCCGGACCCGATCCAGCACACAATCAGAACTTTAACAGGGCATTCAATTTCGCTGTTGATAGTTTCAGATCCTTCCCCCCGACGATATTCAGCGAAATGCTTGACTTTCCTTTCTTGAAAGTCAACTTACCCTTCCATCCTCTGTTTGAAAGTTCCAGGATCGTCTTGTGCTTCTTCCCTTTATGCGTAAGCTGTCCTGAAATCCTGTTATTCCTGATATCCAGCACAAAAATGGCCGATCTGTTGAGCCTCGATTTGATCTCGCCGGATAGTCTTCCCTTCCTGTCAAGCCTGAGCTCGAGTTGATGAGTATTCCCCTTCAACTTTAATTTTCCCTCGGGCGGAAACTTGCCCCTGGCGATTCTGACAACCCCGGCCTGAACTTCAAGTTCCAGGCTCTCCCTGCTGGTATCCCTGTATGTACCGGAATACTTTCCCGAATTGTCCAGAACGAGTTTGAGGGAATGCTCCTCACCGGCATGCACAAATGTACCATTCAGTTTTCCCGGAGCAAGATCCAGGGTCAGGGACGAATTATCGCCGAAGTTATATACCGCGCCACTTCGGACCGTCTTTTTTTCGGCATCTATCTCCAGCGTAAGTTCATGATTCTTTCCATGGTCGCTGACCTCGTATTTCTTTCTTGCCAAGATCGCCTCCTGATATCTTTTATATTCCCTGATCGGGATATTTGCCGTTCCAGCAATACAGGCAGAGTCTTTCCCTTGGAAAACCGATCGCCTCGACCATATCTTCAACTGTCTGGTAGCGCAGAGTCGTTACTTCAATATCCTTGCGGATCCATTCGATCATCTTCGCGTACTTCTCTGTAGTATGGTCAAGATATTCTGAAATGTCCTCAATATCCTTCCCCTCGATATCCCTGATGGCCCTTCGTGCGGCCAGTTCATCTATTTCCCTGGTCGATAGATTGAATCTGCAGGGGAACATAAGTGGAGGACATGCCGGACGGCAATGGATCTCTTTCGCTCCACCTTCCCAGAGTTTTTTCGTCGTAAAATTCTTGAGTTGTGTGCCCCTCACTATCGAATCTTCACAGATGACGATCCTGTTCCCATCGATTATCTCCTTCACGGGCACCAGCTTCATCCGGGCGATATGATCTCGTGTATCCTGAGAGGGAGGAGTGTAGCTGCGGCCATATCCAGGAGTATACTTTATCAGCGGACGCCTGTACGGCTTCCCCGACTCTATCGCGTAACCGATAGCGTGAGCGGTTCCGGAATCAGGGATCCCTGCCACTACATCGACTTCTATATCCTTATCTCTTCTCGCGAGACATTTTCCGCATCTTTCCCTGACTGCTTCCGTGTTGATCCCTTCGTAGTCAGAGGCAGGAAACCCTGTATAGATCCACAGGAAAGAGCATATCTGATTATTTTCCCTTCCCACTTTTGCTACACGCATCCCATCCTTACCGAGAAGGACTATCTCCCCCGGATCCAGAATTTTTTCTATCGAGAGATCGTTGTTTGGAAATGCAGTGGTCTCAGACGCCACAGCCCATGCATCTTCACGCTTCGCGATTGCCAGTGCAGAATAGCCCAGTCTATCCCGGGCAGCATATATCCCTTCTCTGCTCAGGAGCAGCAGGGTACATGAGCCGTCGATAGCATCAAACACTTTTTCGATTCCATCGATGATATCATCGCCGCGCGCGATAATCTTCGCCGCAAGTTCGGTGAGATTCACCGTTCCGTCACCAGTCTCACTGAAAGTCACTCCCTCTGAAAGCATCTGGTCCGCCAGTTCCCTTGCGTTGTCAATAAATCCATCTGTAACGATACAAAATGGCCCCAGATGTGAATTAAGGTATATCGGCTGTTCATCAAATGCGCTGATGACGCCGATTCCCATATTACCTTTCATGTTATAAATATCTTTATAAAATTTCGACTTGAACTGGCTTTGACTTATATTGTGGATCTGTCTTGAAAATTCATCGCCAAACATGGCGACGCCTCCGAACTGTGTACCCAGATGAGAATGGTAATCCGTCCCGTAAAGTAACAACTCATTACAACTATTCTCCGATACAACACCGAACAGTCCGCTCATCTTATCCTCCGTCTTTCAGATGAATCTTCCTCTGGATGATCTTCATTTCCGGATCGGTTTCCTACGCAGGGAAAGATGCATTCTACGCCCGACACCAGGTCTGCTCAACCATTATTTTCTATTATGGAAAAGAAAAAGACAGGCCGGGACTTCCTGAAATGTGCCTGCCCGTAACTGTTTATAAATGACAGGTTCTAATTCTTTGTGAACTTGTTTCCTTCCATCTCCTTACCCGAATGCGCGATTATCCACGCGAGTACAGGCTCCCAGGCAAGAGTCCGGGCCTCATTGGAGATAAACAGGTCGATATGACCGAAATCGATCATCTGGTATTCCGGAGGATAGAGGCCTGCAACTATCGTCGTCACATCCGTGCTTCCAAGTATTGAAGGAGAATAGGCTGTGTATTGCCCAAATCCTCCTACTGCGGCTACACTGAGGACAGGAACTGTGACATCCAACAGATTGTCAATGATATGTCAATGCTTTCATTCTTATTCTCAGGCTGGACATATTCCGACAAAAAGTTTTAATTTAGTGAAAATAATACTTGCATCGACTGATTCTTATGTTAAACTGACGAAGTAAGGAGATGAATAATAACAATCCCTTGTATTGACAGTTAAATATATTTTGGTGGCGGCTGATGATATCCCTAATGGCGTTATAGAGTGGCCACGCTCTTTTGCGGCCTGCGGATATTTAGGGTGAAAATCCTTCCGAGACTCCAGTCGCCGCCTTTTTTTGCCCTCCCCAGCTACTTCACCATCTTAAAAGTGACGTTCTTCCCGTTGCCCTAACTTGTCTTCTCACTGTGAGTGAAAAGCCAGAGTCCCATATAGATCAGTCCGGGGAATGCCGCGAGAATATACTGTGCGCCGGGAGGCACGACCCCCACATTGATAAAGTGTACCAGATAATAAGCCAGAATGCTGAAGACCGCTACACTTCCTCCAAGCGCTTCCTTCCTCCAGCCATGGATCAATCCTCCGATCACTCCCACCGGGAAAAAGATGAACATGATCCATTCGATCCCGCTCCACGATGAAAAACTCAATCCTTTACGGACGAACGTCGAGATGATAAATACAATACTTCCAATACTCCAGAGTCTCGCTATCCATCTCAGTATTTTTACCATCAGGCAGCCTCCAGTCAGTTATGTGTAAGGGCAGGATAGGACTACTGACCTGTCTTCGTTATTTGTACCACTATTATGGGGATCTCTTCAAGGGAACAAGACACTTTGGAAGGAATCAATCTCGCAACTTATTACCTGTTAATATATTATTCAGCATCAGACTTTTTCAGAAAAGAAATCCATCGATCGATGATCTCGAGCATTCCCGATCTATTGATCGGTTTCGGCAGGAAATCGTCCATTCCAGCCTCAATACATCTATCCCTGTCCCCCATCATCGTATTTGCAGTAAGTGCTATGATCGGTATTCTGCTTTTTGCGCCATTCATTCTTCTGATTTTGGCTGTAGCCTTGTAACCGTCCATCCCAGGCATCATGCAATCCATCAGGATCAGATCATACGATCGGGATTCAACCGCCTCCGTCGCCTGTAATCCGTCTTCCACTACATCTACACAGAATCCGGCCTTTTCCAGCATCAGGCAGGCGATTTTCTGATTCACCCTGTTGTCTTCAGCAAGCAGTATTCTCGGTTTGCTCCGGGATGTATGGTCGACCAGCTCTTCTCTGCCATCCAGATCCTTGTTCATCTGACCTCTTTTCAAATACTACCCTACACCTGTTTCTCGGTTAAACGGGCATTTCCTTAACTATAAAAACTGTTTCACATACTCAGTGGATCAAAGGGAGGTGTTTCGTCAGGCTCCTCTTCGTCAGCAAACGACTCCAGGACCTTCTTGAAAAGGAGTTGCATCATAGGCGCAAGCCCTTCACCTGAGGCCGCGGAGATCCGATGAAGCTCCACATCCTCAGGCAGGAGTTCAGAATCGAACTTCTGCCAGTCATGAATGATGTCTATCTTGTTAAGAGCGACTATCCTGGGGGTTTCCAGCAACTTCGGAGAATACGATTCAAGCTCATGCAGGAGTTGCCTGTACGCGTCGCGGGCACTGACTTCTCCTCCGACTTCCAGGATTATAAGAAGGACCCTGCACCTCTCCACATGCTGAAGAAACTGCAGGCCAAGCCCCTTACCCTGATGCGCGCCCTCTATAAGCCCCGGGATATCCACCATACAGAATGAAGCCGCTTCATCGACTCTCACAATAGCAAGATTGGGAGTCAGTGTGGAAAACGGATAATCGGCAATAAGTGGTCGAGCCTGGCTCACGGCGCTGAGAAGCGTCGATTTTCCGGCATTGGGCAGTCCGACCAGCCCTACATCTGCAATAAGCTTCAAAGTCAACCTGAGGTTGAGCTTCTCTCCCTCCCGGCCCAATGTAGCCTTCGTAGGAGCCTGGTTAGTGGCTGAACGAAAAGAGAAATTACCTGTTCCTCCATCTCCACCTCTCGCAATGACTATCTCCTGGTCCGCTGAGACAAGGTCAGCCAGAGTCCGGCCACTTTTGGCATCCTGAATGATCGTACCGGGAGGAACTTTTATGACCACATCATCACCGTAGGGACCAGTTTTTCGTGCTCCCTGCCCCGCACTGCCCTTGGGAGCTTTATAATTTCTTCTGTATCTCAGATCGAGCAAAGTCCTCATCTGGGGTTCGACCCGGATAACGATGTCTCCACCTCTGCCGCCATCCCCACCATCCGGCCCTCCGCGAGGTATATTTCTCAACCTTCGAAAACTGACACAGCCATGACCACCATCACCGGCCCTGACACTTATCTCCACAATGTCGATGAACGATGTCATAAATCGTTACTCCCTGCCTGCATGATTCCACTGAAATATTTTCCAGGGTTGAGATACTCTTCAGGATCGAAACATCGCTTAAGATCACTCTGCAATTCAATCTCTCCCCTGGAAAACAGGATATCGAGATACCCGTTCTTTGTTATACCGATACCATGCTCCCCGCTGAGAGTCCCTCCAAGCCGCACTACCTCCTCAAACAGTTCCCGAACGAAGACCATAGCCCTCCTCATCTCATCGGTCTTCCGCCTGTCGGTCATGATATTCACATGAAGGTTCCCATCCCCGCAATGTCCGAATACATAGCAATCCAGGTCGAGCCTTGATGAATAGTCGTTGATAAATGACACGGCATCGGCGAGACTGCCCAGCGGAAGAGAAACATCTTCATTGACCTTTGTAATACCTTTCCTGGCAAGACTGGGACTTATCGCTCTTCGGAGTTCCCACAGCGTCTCCCGCTCTGATTCATCTACGGCCTTTATTATCCCCAGTCCATTATCCCTGCAATACGATTCGAGGATCTCCTGCTGAACGTTGACTTCATCACGATTTCCATCTACTTCGAAAAACAGAAAGCTGTCACCGGTATTAAATTCGCTCGCTCTCATGTACTCGCTTACACAGGCCATCGTCCTCGAATCAATAAATTCCAGGACTGTAGGACAGAATCCTGAAGAAAGAAGTTCTGTTGCCCTTTCCATAGCTTCCGGCCCGGTACCGGCCTGGACGACAGAAGTGACGGCCACCTCGGGAAGGGGCCTTGTGTCGAGCCTCGCAGAATATATGACTCCCAGTGTACCTTCCGCTCCGGTAAGCAGAGCGGCCTCTCCCTCGAGGGGACTCTCGATCACTTCACCCTCGATCGTTATCCAGGTAAGTGAAAGGACATATCTTCTGGTCACGCCATACTTATAGGCTCTCGGGCCTCCAGCGTTCTCAGCGATATTCCCCCCGATGGTCGAAACCTTGAGGCTGGCCGGGTCAGGAGGATAAAAAAATCCATGAGGGTACAGGTAGTCCTGGAGCTCTTTATTGACGATGCCTGCTTCGACTTCGACAGTCGAAGCACCACGGTTAAAATCGATCACTCTCCGCATTTTTTCCGTTGAAATGACCAGGCCACCACCGACAGGAACGCTCCCGCCGGAAAAACCGGTACCCGCTCCTCTCATGAAGACTGGCAGGCCGACCCTCCCGGCTTCACGCACGATACGGACAAGCGGATCCAGTCCTTCTGGAAATACGACGCCAAGACAATCGCCCTTCCTGCCTGTAGCGTCGAAATTGTATGAAAATCGGTACTGGGCTCCCGTGTGTATTCTTATGTCACCAAGACGCCTTGATAACTCTTCGACAGCTTTTCTCATAGGCCTCGGATCCATTCACTGATGCCGGCCTCAGAACCGGAAGACATCTGCCTGAACGACTAGACGTAATCGCGGACGAACGACTCGAACCGGTCGAGAGCCGCGTTCAGTGTTTCCTCAGAAGCAGCAAACGAGAAACGTACCATATTGTCGCATCCAAAGGGACCACCGGGGATCAAAAGAAGCCCCTTATCGGCAAGCAGCTTCTCGCAGAACTCCCCACTCCCCGACACACCACATTTGCCATATAGCCCCGAGACATCGGCGAAGAAATAGAAGGCCCCACCTGGCTCGGGATAGGTGATACCCGGCACTTTGGCAAGCCTGGCATTAAACATATCCCGTCGTTTCTCGAAAGAAGCCTTCATCATGTCACGGTCATCGGCTCCATTTTTTACAGCCTCGACGGCAGCCCACTGGGATATCGCGTTCGGACACCCGGTCGCGTGTGCCTGGTATGCTCCCATCCTGTAAGCGACCTGTTCGCTGGCCAGAGCATATCCCACACGCCAGCCTGTCATGGCGTAACTCTTTGAGACTCCAGTCACGACCACGCAGCTATCCTTCAGTTCCGGCACCAGTTTCACAGGTGAATGATGTTCGTGTCCTCCGTATACCAGGTATTCATAGATCTCGTCACTGATGAGAGCTATTCCCTCTTCCAGAAGAAACCGAGCTATAGCCTCCATATCAGAAGGAGAATATACTGTTCCCGCCGGATTGTTCGGTGTGTTCAACAAAATCGCTTTCGGCCTGCTCTTTTCCACTTCAACCTTGAGACGGTCCACGGTCAACCTGAACCCATCGTCTACCGAAAGCTCGACGATATTGGGAACCGCTCCGACCAGCTTTATCATCTCTGGATAACTCACCCAGTATGGAGTCGTGATCATCACCTCATCGTCAGGATCTGTAAGCACGAACAATGCGTTGAATATCGAGTGTTTCGCTCCGTGGGAGATCACCGTCTCCTTCCAGCCATAATCCACACCGAGTATTCCGGAATATTCTTCTGCTACCGCTTTTCTGAGAGGGGCAATTCCCGCTGCCGGAGTGTATCTGGTCTTACCTTCGTTAATCGCCCTGATACCGGCGTTCCTGATGATCTCTGGAGTATCGAAATCAGGTTCTCCCGCAGCAAGGGCCACGACATCCTCACCAGCTTCTTTAAGAGCGTTTGCCTTTGTATTGAGACTGAGAGTGATCGAAGGTTCGATCTCCGAAGCCCTTTTGCTGACGATATTCGTCACTTCGTTCCTCCTTGGAAATGATCAGTTATGGCTTCCATTCCCTGAGCCTGTCTGAAACAGACTCGGGAACGAGACATTCGACAGATCCACCGAGCCTGTAGATCTCCTTCACTAGTGAACTGTGCAGGTAGATATACCTCTCGTCTGGCATAAGGAATACTGTCTCAAAATCGGGAAGCAGTTTTCTATTCATCAGGGCTATCATCAATTCGTACTCAAAATCGGATACAGCTCTCAATCCCCTGATCACGACATCTACCTCTCGCGCCTTGAACTCGTCTACGAGAAGGCCGTCAAATGTGACTACTTCCACACTATCGAGATCGACCAGACTCTCTTTCACCAGCTGAAATCGCCTCTCAAGATCCAGGAGTGGTGATTTATGTACTCCGGCGGCAACGGCCACGATGACCCTGTCGAAGATCCTTGAGACTCTTCTGACGATATCTACATGTCCATTTGTAATAGGATCGAATGTTCCCGGATACAGAGCCGTTCTTTTCTTCACAGCCCTTCACCTCCTTGACAATCAGGATTCCTCTTCGTTTCTGTATCTGAAATAAGTAACGATCGTTTGACCGAATTTCCTTGTTCTGAGCTTTTCTATCCTGCCAAACTCATTACCTTCTATTTCTTTACCGGTCTCTATGATGAACATCTTGCAGATGTCCTCCCGCGCTTTGCCCAGCATGGAAGCGAGTTTTCCACCAAGACTGGAAGCGTAAGGTGGATCAGCCAGGATAAGGTCGTAACGGCCTTCTGCCTTGATCGCATTTTCAAGAAATCTGGTAGCATCGCCCCGATGGACGACAGCCTGTTCTTTCGAAAATCGGCAACGCTCGATATTCGTTCTCAAGGCCTTGATGATCGATGGGTCCTGTTCGACGAAAACCGCCCTCGAGGCCCCTCTGCTGAGCGCTTCGATGCCCATCGAGCCGGAACCGGCGAACAGGTCGAGTACAACAGCATTCTGAACATCGGAATATAATGTATCGAAGACAGAGCCTTTCACGATCTGAGCCGTCGGCCTGAATTGCGGACCTTTCCCGCCCCTGAGAGCTATTCCCCTGTTCTTTCCTCCGATTACGCGCACGTAGCAACCTCCCTTGCAGTCCATGAACAGCCGTGGCCCGGCAGACCGGACCTCGCAGACAACTCAGGATATAGAACAGACAGGGTCCGGGCAAGGGAAAATAGAAGCGAACGGGGTATAAAAAAGCCCCCGGGTGTCAGGGAAAACTCCCGGGGGCACGACGTTCAGTGGAGGGGGCAAGGTTATTCCACTATCGTCGGAGTAACAAAAATCACAAGTTCCGTCTTTTTGCTGGATTTGCTCTTCGATGAGAAAAGCCTGCCGAGGAACGGGATATCCTTGAGGAACGGCACACCACGTATCACTTCGGTGTCTGACTTCTTGATAAGTCCACCGATAACAGCCGTGTCTCCGTTCTTCACTATGACCCTGGTATCGGCTTCAGCGGTAGCTATGATAACGCCACCCTGGGCCGTTGATTCAGCCTGAAGTTCGCTTACCTCGGGATGAAGATCGAGTGTGATCGTCCGGTCGGCATTCACGTGAGGAGTGACCCTCAACATGATACCGATCTTCGTCAGCTCTGTGACGGGATTGCCCGCCTCGTCAGCTACGATAAGTGGGATCTCCTTACCGACAAGGATACTGGCTTCCCTGTTGTCCAGGGTTGTGATCCTCGGATTGGAGATGATATTCGCCTTGTTTGTTCTCTCAAGCATCTGGAGCAGAGCTGTCAGCTCACCCCACGAACGGACCATACCGAATTTCATCGTGCCGGCACTCGAGGCTATCGTAGCGTCTACTTCGGCGCTTCCTGTAGCACCCACGCCTGCCTTGTGAATGTTGAGCATGTTCCAGTTGATACCGAGTTCCTGCGAAGCCTCAACATCGATCTCGACCAGCTTCGCGTTGATATCGACCTGGTGGGTCTTGATGTCCAGATCCTTCACCATCTCTGATATCTTTTCCACGTTCTTTTCGATATCACGCACGATCAATGAGTTACTACCCGGATCTACTTCGATTGTCGCCCTTGAGGATGTCAACATGCTCTCAAGCGCGCCTCTGAGTTCTTCAGCATTCGAGTTATTGACGAAAATGATCCTGGTCTTCAGCGGCTCGAGTTCTTCCTGTTTTTTGATAGCTGTCTGGATTTCCAGCTCTTCCTTGAGAAGTGTGGTGAGTTCGGCCACTCTGATCATTCCAAATTCTTCCCGGTAACCGAATCCATTCGCCTTGAGGATGATATCGAGCGCTTCCTGCCATGGACAGTCCTTGATGTGAACATGGATCTCGCCTTTTACACCCTTACCAGACACGATGTTCACTCCGGCAAAATCGGAGATCGTACGGAGCACGGTCTTTATATCCGCACCCTGCGCGTCGATAGTTATCTTGTTCGCGCCCATCGCCATGCCTCCACCACCGGCCGGCGCCCCTCTTACATAGGATTCGGACCATGGTAGATTATCTTTTCCGGCATCCGCTCGCTTGTTCATCGAGACAGACTGGGAAGCGGCTGACTGCGTCATATTTTTGCTGGCAGCAGTCGATTCGCTGTCGTCGCCGATCCAGGGAGAACCCTGTGTCTGACTTTTCGGCTGCGACTTCTCTTCAATCTCGACTGTATTCTCGGAATCTTTCTCTGCGACCGGCATCACCATCGGCAGAACGGGCCCCATGGAAGCAGCGGAGATGACCTTCGGTTTTTCGATCTTCCGTGCATCCAATACCGCCACATTCTCAACCGGAACGTAAGGCTGGCTGCCAACACTCGCATCCGACATCTTGATCGCAGCATCAGCGTCCATGATCTCTATCACATGAAGATCGCCTTCGCTGAACATCCTGTAATCTGTTTTTTTCTTCAGGTCGATCACAATCCTGCTGATAAGGACTGGTTCGATCTGGTACTGACTCGTTCTCACGCGGCTGATGACGTCACTTTCAGAATTGCCATCAATTCTGGCGATGTCATACATGGCACCTACGCAATCGACGACAAGCCTGTCCGGCTCCGACATCGTAAAGGCCTTGAATTCAATATCGCCGACCTTGCTGATCTCGAGTCTGGTCCTGCCATCGGCATGTGCGATCTTGAGACCGTTGATCTCCTTATCCCAGTCACCGGCGGAAAGGCTCAGGCACGGTAGCAACAGGCCTGCGAGAACGACAACTGCTGTCCTTCGAAATCTCAGCATCCTATTCTCCTTTTCCCGTTTTGCCCTCCAGCCGGAGGGTTACACTTGTAGTCTGTCCGAACATGGTCAGTCTCGCGACAAGCGCCCTGTCACCCACAGATATGATACTTCCATTTCTGATCGGGTCACCGGCCTTGATGATGTATCCAAAGCCGTTCTTGTCCTCGAGCATCGCGTATTTATCCATTCCACCAGAAAGGACTCCGACGAGTTTCACCCCATAGATATCGACGAGATCGAATTCGCTCTCCTCGAACTCACCGGCAATGAGACTCGTAAAGGGGTCTCTCCTGTTGAAGGCCTGGTAATAGTATTTCTTCTCACGGAGATTTTTCTTTCCCCCTTGTCTTTCCTCAGCTAACGCAATAGAAGGCATGAGCGTTATCGCGAGGAAAAGTACCGGAGCGGCCAGTCCTATAACTGACATCCATACTGATTTAAGACTTTTTCTTCGCGTCTTCATTGATCACTTCACCACCTTCCGTAAGCGTATAAGCCGAAATGTACATCTCGGCCTCTATTGTATGACTCCGGCCGACCTTGTCGGTCGATGCCTTTTTACTATCCATTGGATATATCTTGAGACCGTGAACGTTCAGGATCCTGTCGAGATTGGCAACCTTGGACAGGAAAATGCCGACATCGTGATACTGGCCCTGAACCCTGATCTTCACGGGATTCTCCGTCACAAACTCTTTCCTTATCTGTGGCTGAGGCTGGAAGAGATGAAATTCGATACCAGCCTGATTTCCAGCCCTGGTTACTTTCCTCAGAAGTTTTGCGACTTCCTCCTGCTGTGGAAGCAGGCTCTGCGCGGCGACCCATTTCTCATGCAGCCTGTCATATTCACTCTCGAGCTTCGCGAGATTTCCAACTGTCTGTCTCGCCTTCTCCAGCTCAGCACTCATCTTCTCATACTCCGATGCCAACGAACTGATCTTCGCCTTCTGGGGGTTGAAGAAGAACGGCATGAACGTGGTGAAGAAATATACATAGCCGACAATGAGAAGAAGTATCCCCACTATTATTGATTTCTGTACCTGTGGATCCTTGAAATCCATTTTCGAGACCTCTCTTCCCTACTGGGGCATTACGTTGGCGCTCAATGTGAACTTCATTACTTCCCGATCGTTAATGATTCCCTTTTCGGACACCGTAAGATCGACTCGCGTGAATACCGGTGACGCTTCGAGATTCGTGATTATATCGGCGATCGTGTAGTTCGAAAACGCGATACCATCTATCGAGAAAATGTTCTGAGATAATTCCGTTACGTTAGTAAGCCAGCAATTAGTGGGCACCTTGAACCCAAGATCGTTCAGAAGCTTGACCCTGAAGTACCTGTTCCTGTCGAGGGTCGTGATGAGACTGAGTCTGCGATCGACTTCCTCGCGCTCCCTGGTGATCTGTTTGATCTTGGCAAGTTGCGGGGCCAGCCTTTTGGATTCCTCTGTAGCGATCTCGATCTTCTTCTCGAGACTCTTTACATTGTGGCTCTGAATGAGAGAGATCGACACGATCGCGAGGACAAATACTGCGACCGCAGCTATCAGGTAGACCGTCGACATCTCAGGCAGATTGAACTGGCGTTTCTTAACCCTGTCTTCCGGTGGAAGAAGATTGATCCGTATCATTATTTCCCCGCCTTTCTCAAAGCGAGACCTATTCCAACAGTCAAAAGCGGAGCAATGCTGTCAAGGTCCTCTTCGTATTCACCGAATACACCTTCCTCATAATCGATTCCTTCGAGAGGGTTGTGGATCGAAAAATCGATCCCGTGTTTCTCTGAAAGAATATCCTTGAGGAACGGGATATGTGCTCCACCCCCACTTAGAATAACCTCTTCAATGTTTTCAGCATCACCTGCTGCCTTGAGGAACGATATGCTCCTCTCGATCCCCATCGAGAGATCCTCTGAGCTTGTGCTGATGACTTCCCTTACCTTATCCTCGTCCATTTCGCCCAGATCTCCGGATATTATGTTCTGGGCCTGTTCATAGCTGATAGAGAGATCTTTCTGGAGGTTCTCTATATAGCTCCTCACTCCAACACTGATGTAACGGGTGAAGTGAGGACTACTGACCTGGATGATAT
>JAHOYU010000169.1 GCA_019038625.1 Candidatus Latescibacterota bacterium
GACAGTCCTTGTCGTCTGGCTCTTGCCACAACCGGTCCTTGTGGCACAGATCGATATAAGGGGCTTTGTACTCTTGATCATCGTCGGCTGGGCGCCCGCAAGTGTGAAATGAGCTCCGCATGAGTTTACCAGCTGCGCCTTCTGCATGACGTACTGGCTCGGAACGTCGCTATAGGCGAACATTACTTCTTCGACCTTTTCGCTCTTGATAAGCTCGACAAGTTTCTCTTCGGGATAGATGGGAATGCCGTCGGGATAGAGGCTTCCAGCCAGTTCCGCCGGATATTTTCTGTCGTCGATATCGGGGATCTGCGTCGCGGTGAAAGCGACGATCTCTACCGAGTCATTGTCCCTGTAGAGGGTATTGAAATTATGAAAATCTCTTCCCGCCGCGCCCATAATAAGGATTCTACGTCTACTCATCTCGATCCTGACCTCCATTTTTCGTTCTACTCACAATCCACAAAGATACCACCATTTAAACTGTTTTGATTCCTCTGGCCCCCTTTATTTTCTTTCCTGCTTCATCTTCTCTATAAGACTTGTGGTCGAGTATCCCGCGACCATCCTTATCCTTTCAACTTTACCGCCGGCCTGCGTGACGAAGTCCTCGCCGACGATCTCTCCCTCTCCATACTCACTACCCTTTACCAGAACATCCGGCCGAAGGGCGGTGATCGTCTCCAGCGGTGTGTCTTCGCCGAAGACTGTAACATAATCGACGCTGCCGAGTCCCAGCAGAACGAATGCCCGGTCATCAGCGCTGACCAGCGGGCGCGGTGCACCCTTAAGCTTTTTGACAGATTCGTCGCTGTTCATCCCAACGACAAGACAGTCACCTAAAGCCCTCGCCTGCTCCAGCAATTCGACATGTCCGCGATGTATTATATCGAAACAGCCATTTGTGAAGACGATCCTGCGGTCTCCATTCTCCTCCCTGAAGCGGAGCAGCTGTTCCCTTTTCAGTATTCTCTCCTCTGACCCGGACACAGATCCCACAACCTTCCTGTCAGACGGGGAAAGAACCGGCCAGTTCCTTTTCGTTTACAGTCGCGGTACCCAGTTCTTTCACCACTATTCCCGCGGCAGCGTTTGCCAGTTCGATAGAATCATATATTGAGGCGCCCGCGGCCAGCCCGGCCGCAAGCACGCTGATCACCGTGTCTCCAGCACCGGTCACATCGAAGACCTCGCTGGCTCTCGTCGGAAAATGCCTCGACCTTTTTCCCTCTTCAAAAAGGGTCATGCCCTCCTCACCACGGGTGATGAGAACGGAATGTGCTTCGAGGTCGCGAAGCAGGTCCCTGCCGACCTTATCCAGGGCTTCGGAGTTCCTGATCTTCGTATTATAGAAGCCGCCCGCTTCCTTGAGATTTGGAGTGAGTGCCCATGCGCCTTTATAAAGGTCGAAGTGGCCCTCCTTGGGATCGATGATCAGGGGAATGTCATTGTCCAGGCACAGCTCTCTCACTCTGTCCATCACAGGCATCGTCACCACACCCTTGCCGTAATCAGACACGATGACCGCGCCTGCTCCCTCGACAGCTCGGTCGATCGCCTTCCCGAGTCTCCCGAGAACGGATCCTTGCACTTCACCGTCTGATTCGAAATCGGCCCTCACGACCTGCTGGTTGTGCGCGACGATCCGGATCTTCTCTGTCGTGACTCTCTTCGAATCAGCAACGAGATATTCCGGTGATATGCTCTGAGCGGAAAGAAGTCCTCTTATCTCCCTCGCCTGGCCGTCCCTTCCCAGAAGACCTATCAATCTGGGTTCGCAACCCAGTGAGATGAGGTTCCACGCGACGTTGGCAGCGCCGCCGGGACGCACGTTCGTCCTTTCGACATTTACTACCGGCACGGGAGCTTCAGGACTGATCCGGTCCACCTGCCCCCAGAAATATCGGTCGAGCATCAGGTCTCCGATCACTACGACCGACGACCTGCCTATCTTTCCGCAGATACTTTTTGCTTTCCTTCTCTTCACAATCTCTGTTCCTGTTATTTGTCAAACCCGGTCCATACTCCCGGGAATATACTCCTACGATTCCACGCAATCAAGGCAAATAAGATGCATCAGGTCAGGCCTTTACAAAGACCCTCCCTCTATGGAGAAAATACAGCATCAACCAGTACAGAATGAGATGAAAAACAGCAAAGAGCAGAGACCCGTTCATTTCCCCCGCGACAGGTCTGAATACGGAATCGTAAAGAAAATTGTAAAGGGAGACCTTTCCGCTTCCCACGTCACTCGCGCCAAACCTGACTAATCCCGATATCGTCCTCACCCAGAGAGCTGAGATCAGAAACAGAAGAAGAGGATTCGCCCCGAATACAGATGCCGGCCATCCCCATCTTCTCCACCTCTTGACTTCCGTGATCCATACGATCGCTGACATCATGAGAATCGATATTCCAGCCGTCAGAAGCACATATGATCCGGTCCAGAGGGGTTTGCTGACCGGTTGAACCGTTCCCCACAATAATCCGGCAGCCATAAGCAGTAAGCCCGGGATGACCATGATCCCCGATTGTCTGCTCTCTGCCATTGCCGAAGCAGCCGGGCCGCCCGCGATGTACCCCGCAATGACACTCACCACAGCGGGCAGAGTGCTTAATATGCCTTCCGGATCGAACGGTATCCCGAACCCGCTCCACATATGTCTTTCTCCCAACACCAGGAGATCCACATGCCTGACGAGATTCCCTTCCAGCGACCATGGGTCACTACCTCCGAACCAGCTGACAGCTATCCAGTACGCTATCAGTATTCCGACAGAAAGGATGGCCAGCCCCTTCCTCCTTATAAATACAGCCCCCACTGCTGCCAGTCCCCATGCCAGGGCAATTCTCTGCAGGACCCCCATTATCCTTATATCACCCGGTCCTGCCTGAAATGGATAGGCGTTTATGAATAATCCGGCTACGAAGATGATTGCGACCCTTCGCCCTATCCTCGCCAGCCTTGCCTTCCTCTCCATTCCCCTTCTCGAGAATGAAAATGCCATGGACAGGCCGGCGACGAACAGGAAAGAGGGAAAGACGAGATCCGCTATTGTACATCCATGCCACGCGGAGTGCCTCAACTGGGGGTATATATGGGCCCAACTACCCGGCGTGTTTACCAGTACCATTGCCGCCATGGTGATCCCGCGCATTATGTCGATCGGAAGATATCTCTCATCAGCCATCTGATACTCCGGACGAGCAAAACATCGTTCATTCAATCTTCGAGACAACGGAATGAATTATAGATCGAAGATGTCTCTTCCTCCCAGGCTCCATTGAACAACGCCTCGACCAGGTACGACCTGCCGCCACATTCGACTCCCACAGCCCTCAATTCACCCTGGTCATCCTCCGACTGCCAGGTCCCCACCAGAAGCATAGCTCTTTTATCATCGAACCTGATTATCTTGTAGCTGTCTATCATCGTATTGAGTCGATACCCCTGTCCATTGACCCCAACCGCAAAAGAGAGCATCTCCTGGAGGGAAATCTCGACCTTTTTCTTTGTGTAATAGATGATTACCCGGGCTCCATCACTCCTTCGTATCTCGTCCGCTACCCCGTCAAGATCATCCGTCTCTGGAAAATTGTCTCTGATTATTGTATATCCTTCAGGAATATCTAATTCGTATCGATCAAACCCTACGGTCTTTACCGTGGACAGTGAATCAACCAAACCAGTATTTCCATCCTCCGCCTTGTCTCCTCCACTACCACCACAACCAAAGCCAAGGACCGGCAGAACGACCCATACCAGTATCCGTGTCCGGCTCTTCATTTCCACCCCTCCTCCATAGCTAAACTATTGTTTTCAACTGAATAGTGAGGATACCCCATAGACTCCTCACCGGCAAACTGAAAAACCGGTTTTTTCTTTCCGGATTCTCGATCACTCCTTCCAGAACATGGACAGATTATTTCAGAAATTGATTTTTTTGTTTTGAATATCAGTCGATAATGACTATAATCCCTGCAATGAAATTGGCAGGTCTGTCTTTTAACTGCCTTCTTTATCCTGGAGGTCGATTATGAAATCGCGCATGATTTTTTCAGTTATTCTTATTCTTTCGGTCATGTTTGTCATCGTGCCGGATGCGTCCGCCACGAACGGGATGAACCTGGAGGGCTACGGCCCGATAGCCCATGCCATGGGAGGTGCCTCGTTCGGTTACTGGAACGGCACAGCGGCCATGATGGGTAACCCGGCCACCCTCTCCTTTTTGAAAGATAATTACTGGCTGGACATTGCTGTAGGGTTTCTTGGCCCCGATGTCGACGCGACTGTTACGACCTCTATGGGCGCGATGGATGCCGAATCAGCAAGCGACGCCTTCTACATGCCTGCTCTCGGTTTTCTGATGCGCCGTGGCGAGATGACCTTCGGCCTCGGAATATACAGCCAGGGGGGAATGGGCACCGAATACGGGAGCGATTCATGGATGTCCGACCCCAGCATGGGTTCGAACGATGCTCTCGAGAACGGCCTGGTCAACAGGTCCGAAGTCGGAGTAGGGCGTGTTATCCTCCCCTTCACCTACGATGTTAATAAAAAATTCAGCATCGGCGCCAGCATCGATTTCGTCTGGGCAGGGATGGACCTTCAGATGGGTATGAGCGAAGCGCAGTTTTTGGACCTCGCCAATCCCGCCGCTCAGAATATCGGCACAGTCTCAGGCAGCATGGCGGAATCATTCGGGATGATGTACGAACCGTTCGGCGGTACCGGCATCCAGGAACTACATCATGCCTATTTCGATTTCACCAACGACAGCGATTTCACCGGTGAAGCTAAAGGAACAGGATTCGCCGGCAAGATCGGGGCTGTGTATGCAGTCAATCCGAAACTGACGCTCGGCGCGACTTACCATTCGAAGACCTTTCTCGGTGACCTCGAATCAGATAACGCCAGCATGTCTATGGGTGTAGACATCGATGACGGAGTACTGATGGGTGGAGCCCCGTCCGGCAACTATGTGGATTATGTCATCGACGTCTCCGGAAAGATCTCAGTCAAAGATTTCGAGTGGCCGGCGATGTTCGGTATTGGCGCCGCGCTGGAAGCTACGGACAGATTGATGATCGCCTGTGATCTGAAAATGATCCAGTGGTCCAGTGTGATGGAAGATTTCAAGATGGTCTTCGAGGCCGATGATGTCGCGACGAACGGCGGATTCGCCGGACAGGACCTGAGCGCCACACTATTCCAGAACTGGGACGACCAGTTCGTGATCTCTATCGGCGGCGCTTTCGACGTGACCGAGTCACTGGTCATCCGGGCAGGATACAATTACGGAAAGAACCCTGTACCGGACAAGTATCTCAATGCTCTTTTCCCCGCGATCGTAGAGAACCACATCACCTTCGGTGCTGGATACTATTTCGCGGAGAACCGGGCCGTCAACCTGTCCATGGTGACAGCGACCTCAGCCGAATACGAAAACGCAGGCGACGGATCCGGCATTCCTCCGGTCGAGTCCACGCACAGTCAGTTCAACTGGCAGCTGATGTTCAGCACTGGATTCTGATCCGGACCTGATCTCTGGGCGGGACTCATTTTTTGTGTCCCGCCCTTTTTTTCTTTACAAGCTGGATTTTTCCATGATTATCATCTATACTCTTTCTCCGTTAGAAGGGTATGCCTAATAGAAAGGAACCAGAAAGATGACCGACGGGAAATCACTTGATTTCAACAATGTTGACGAAGTGTTCGATTATGCGATCGAAAAAGAAAAGGAAGCTCGCGATTTCTATCTGGAGTGGGCGGGAAAGATCGAAAAGCCAGCGATCCAGAAAGTATTCACTGAGTTTGCCGCGCAGGAAGAAGGGCACATGAAGCTCTTCACTTCGATGAAGGAAGGACACGCCGAAACGAGGCCGGAGACCAAGGCAGTCGACCTGCATCTTACCGATTACCTGATCGAGGCGGAACCGACCGAAAATATGGGGTACAGAGAAGCTCTAAGGGTCGCGATCCAGAGAGAGCAGGCCGCCATGGATCTTTACAGCGCGTTCGCAAAGGCCACAAAATCTCCTGAGATAGCCTCTACGATGGAAACACTCGTTGCCGAAGAGACCAAGCACAAAAACAGACTCGAATCTATATATGACGACGATTTCTATCCCGAGAACTGAATATTTGAGGTATCTGTGACACGGATGCCTCTTTTTCAATCTGTATCTCCCTTGATAGTCGCCCTTCAGGAGACCTGAATGGTCCTCGCGCATTCGGCTTTCTCAGGAACAGCCATCAATCTCAAGGCTGACGTTCCCGCCGCTGAAGAATATCCCTGCTTTCCTGCCCTCAACATCAAGCCCCCTACCCATCACAGCAGCAAGCGGTACTGCCGCGGAAGGTTCTATGATTATCTTCATCCTCTCCCAGACCAGCATCATCGCCGACCTGATACTGTCATCGTCTACCCTCACGATATCAGTTACCAGTTCGCGGATTATCGAAAATGTCCTTTCACTCAATGAGGTGAGCAGTCCGTCGGCGATGGTATCGGGCGATACAGAAGGTATCAATTCACCTTTTTTGAAAGATCTGTACGCGTCATCCGCGCCGACCGGTTCTCCCCCGTACACCTCAGCTTCCGGCCTGATATGCCTGGCCGCTATCGCTGTACCACTCAGCAGCCCTCCTCCTCCGACAGGAGTGACGAGAAGATCGAGGTCCGGGACGTCCTCCAGAAACTCCACGGCCGCTGTGCCCTGGCCAGCTATTACCCTGGGATCATCGTATGGATGAATAAAAGAGGCCCCGGTAGTCTCCACTATCTTCGCCAGTTCGTCTTCCCTCGCCTGAAGCGTGGGCTCGCAGAACGTAATTTTGCCTCCATATCCATAGACGGCCTCTTTTTTAATATCGGGAGCGGTCCCCGGCATCACGATGTACGCCGGGATGCCTCTCGCTGCGGCAGCTCTTGCCAGAGCCGCCGCGTGGTTCCCACTGGAATGAGTAGCTACTCCTCGTGATGCGTCTTTATCTGACAACGAAAACACAGCATTCACCGCGCCCCTCGACTTGAACGCCCCTGCCTTCTGAAAATTCTCACATTTAAAGTAAAGCTCCGCCCCCACCATCCCGTCAAGTGTGGAACAGGTCATTACCGGAGTACGATTGATCCAGGGAGCGATCCTTTCGCCAGCTTCAATTATGTCTATGAATTCGACTTTCTGGTTGCGCAATTTCAGACCCTTTCGCTTCTATTCGATCATATGATGACGACGACTGGAATTATACCGTTGTCATCTATCTCATCACCAGTCTATTATGTACTTCAGGTAACGATAACTGAACAAAGGTGGAGATATGCAGAAACAACCTCAAAAACAGATACAGGTCGAACTGGATGAAAAAGCCGCAGAAGGCATCTATTCGAATCTTGTACTCACGGGAAACACACCCTCCGAGTTCATCCTTGATTTTGCCCGGATGCTTCCAGGCCTGAAAAAGGCGAAGGTACATTCAAGAATAATAATGACTCCCCAGTCAGCAAAATCACTTCTGGAAGTCCTCGGCAGGACCGTGTTGCAATACGAAAAGAATTTCGGAGAGATAAAGATCCATGGTGGAAAAGGGAGTTCGACTATCGGATTTCATTCCGGCCATCCTCTCCCCGGTGATAAAAAGACCAATTGAGTTCTGTCATTCAGGTGGTTTTGTCTTCCATCTCCGGTGAGCCCAGAAATAATGGTCGGGATGTTTTCTTACGGCGTCTTCCAGGGCTTTTACATGAGCCGCGGTCAGCCTGAGTATTTCCGTATCCTTGTCCGCGGCAGAATCCACCATTATCGGTGGCAAAAAGACTGTTTCATGTGATTCGTCAGCCTGCCTCACTATGTAGCAGAATGAGATCGGAGCCCCTGTCCTGTAGGCAAATTGAGCGGCGCCTGGAAAAGTCGAAGCGGGTATTCCGAAAAAATCCGCAAAGACACCGTGTTTCCTGGCATCCTGATCGGAGAGAATCGCCACCATCCTCCCCTTTTTCAGAGAGCCGAAGATCCCCCTCGCGCCTGCTCCTCTTGAGATTATCCCTATTCCGGCTTTCATCCTGAGGCCATTCATCAGATCGTCCACCAGAGTATTCGACTGTTCACCTACAAGAAAATCCGCTGGCAGGCCGTGCGCTATGGCAGCCGCGCCCAGAAATTCCCAGCTCCCGAAATGTCCGGTCACCACGACTACTCCCCTGCCCATAGCCAGCGCATCGTCTATATTCTCACGTCCCCTTATCGATACCAGCTTCAAAAGTCTTTCGGGATCGGGCCTTTGAAGGGAAGCGAACTCGACCATCGACTTGGCGAAGTTGATGTAAGACCTTCTTACCGTCTTTATTCTGACACTGTCTGTCATCGAATCACCGAAAGCACGGCCGATGTTGTCCAGTGAGACTCTGCGTCTGATCCGGAAAACGTCAAACGCCAGGATTCCGAGAAAGGATGAAAGCCTGACAGACATTTTCAGCGGAAAAACGGACGGGAGAAAGATCAGGAACCGTACTCCAGCAAGTTCGAACCTGTGCCTGATCTTCTTCCATCTACTCATCGCTATCCTCTACTTTCAGGCAAACAACCTTGCGAGCCAGCTCATCCTGATATCGATCGAGTCCTCTGGACATAATTCATGACAACACATGCACTGAATACAATTCTTATGATCGACTTTCAGGATATCCCCTTTATGATCGATGGCGCCTACGGGGCAGCTCTTCAGACATTGTTCACATTTCGTACATCTCTCCGGATCGATCTCGAGCTTGAGCCAGACAAGCGGAGCGATCATTTTAACCAGGGGACCCGGAATCAGCCTGATCCCCCTGTTCGAAGGAAGCTGGAAACCTTCCGGCCTCTCATCCCTTCCGTTTCCGGTTATCTCGATCCCGGAGATACTTGCCGTTCCTATATTCCGCAATCCGGCGATCCTCGTAGTATCGACCTGTCCCTCTTCAAACCCTATCATCCGGGCAGCGACCGCATCTACTGCGACTGCGTCTTTCCCGGCGATTATGACTCCCGTATTCCTGGCCATCCCCGAACTGGGACCATTTCCTTCCATAGAAAGTATTCCGTCCACGATCGTCAGCGCGGGATTGACGAATCTATACAGTTCCACCAGCATCCCGGCAAATTGCTCAGGCTTCGGATAGATCTTGTGGTACTCGGCCTTTCGGAAACCGGGGACTACTCCGAAGATATTCTTCACGCCACAGGTAAGTAAAGTCAGAGTATGAGTCTTCAACTTGGCCAGATTGATTATCACGTCGGCGTCAAGGACTGGTTTTGATATATAGAGTCTATACTCTCCCGATTCGATTTCCTTTAGGCCGGATGCCTCGAAGTTCACCAGTTCGATGCCCTCAGAGGCGGCCATATCAGTAATACCTGTATTGTTCCACACCCGTTGTATACCCCTGATGGCGCCCCCCGGGCTGTCACCGATAACAGGTTCGGCGCCTTTTTCCCTTACCATCAAGGCTATCGCTCTGACAAAATCGGGATGTGTAGTTATTGCCCTGTCAGGAGCCTTGGCTGAAAGCAGATTGGGTTTCAACAGGACGCGCTGCCCTGACTTGACGAAAGCGCCCAGGCCGCCGAATGGCGCGAGGCTTTCTTCGATCGCCCCACGTAACTGTCCCCCCTCGTAACTCGCACTACGCGTCACGCTCACAACAGTCTTTTTCGGTTTTTCACTTCCTTCGTCCCGGTTTTTCGCCAATTGTCTCCTCCGACGATGCGTCGCACGGTTTTTTCCGGCAGCGCCCACATCCCGTTTCCACCAGCTTCCGCGAGGCCTCTCAATTCAAGGTCCGTGAGAAGCGACATAGCTGAAGTCGCTGAAATATGACAGATTCGTACCAGCTCATCAACATGTTTCGGGTCAGCTTCAAGAGCAGAATATATCATCCTCTCTTCGCCATTCATTTCATCCCTTGCGTGAGATAGACCCGCTTCTTTCGACTCTCCTGTCACCGGATCATGATGTCCGGGTGGTTTGATGATATCGAATATATCGCGCGAACTGTCGACCAGCCAGGCTCCTTCCTTCAGGAGTCTGTTGGGGCCCTCGCTTCCCTTTTCCGTTGGATGGCCAGGCACAGCAAAGACCTCTCTGCCGTGGTCAGCGGCCCATCCCGCCGTACCAGTCGCGCCACTCCTGCTTCCTGCCTCAACGACTATAACTCCAAGCGATAGTCCACTCATGATCCTGTTCCTCATTGGGAAATGATATCTCTGGGGAGGAGTCCCGGGATGAAATTCTGAGACAAGGCATCCGACACGAGCGATATCCACAGCCAGAGAAGCATTCTCGGGCGGATAGGGAACGTCTATCCCACATCCGAGAACAGCCGTTGTCTTTCCACTGGTTTCGAGCGCGCCCCTGTGAGCTTCGCTGTCTATTCCCCTCGCCATCCCGCTTGTCACCGTGAATCCGGCACCGGCTATATCACTACCGAGCTGTCTGGCTGTAAGCAGTCCCTTCCTGGTCGCGCGTCTCGATCCAACGACACACAATGAGGGCCTGTTCAGAACCGCGGGATCACCGGCATAATAGATAAGCGGAGGTGGCTGTCCGATCTCGCGAAGTATCGATGGATATCCGGGGTCGTCTATCGCCAGCGCTCCCTGCCTTTTCTTCCCGATAAATTCCAGTCGATCGCGAAGAATTCTTCCTGGCGGCTCGTTCACATCCCTGCCGATCATCGCGGCAAGCCTGTCCCTTCCGGGCCTGCTTCTCAGCATCGAGACGATATGGCCCGGCTCCATGACTTTCGCCATCTGAACCCATCGATTTACCGTGATACCAGAAACGGAAAGAATCTCTATCCAGGCCCGGGCATTCCTCGTACACATCATCCACCTCCACACATTTCCCTGCCCGTCCCCCGAGGCAGCATCGACCTTTTGTCACAAACCGCACTGCTGAATTACTTATACCATTCAATCCCTGTACTCTTCAAGTATCAACGCGCTTACCCAGTACACATCTCCGTTTTTCGTAAAGAAGAAATATTTGCCATCATGCGTCACCACAGGAGTATAGTCATAACCCTTCGAGTTTATCGTATCGCCCAGGTTTTTTGGTTCAGACCATTCACCATATTTGTTTCTGAACGAGATGTAAAGATCTCCACTACCGAATCCACCGGGTCTGTCAACAGAGACGAATATCAGATAGCTTTCGTCCGGAGCGATGTACGGATCACCTTCATTGTACTCACTGCTGACCGGTTCTGGAATGAGTTCGGAGTTGAGATATTTTTCACCGTCATATCTGCACCTGTAGACATCTCTCCTCCCCACGCCACCATAAAGTTCGGCAACATAGTAGACCGTCCCATCCGAAGTCACAGAAGGATAGATCTCGTTTGTCGGAGTATTCAATGGATACCCTGGATGAAAAGGCTCCGACCACCCATCCTCGGTCCTGTCCATTATGAAGATATCGTGTGGAGGTCCGTATCCGTCAACAGGCCTGCGCGATATGTAGTACATCTTCTTCCCATCGGGTGAGATAAAGGGATCCGCTTCGCTGAAAGTCCCGGAGAAAGGAGCGATCTCCGGAACGCTCCAGGCCCCGTCGGCCGACCGACGTGTCACCATGATATGGAATTTCCTGTCTTTCATCCTCCTGGTGAAATAGAACTCAGACCCGTCTATCGTTATCGTGGCATTCAGTTCGTTTTCATCGGTCGAGACTATTCCGGGAGCGAATATGACAGGTGTCGTTCCGGGCGGCTTCATCCCCAGGTATGCCGATGTTGCCCCGTCGGATCCTTTTTCTCCACTTCCCCCACAGAAAAGTCCCAACACGGATATTACTATAAGTACTGCCATGATTATCGACTTGTTCATTCTTGTCCCTTCTATCATTCACTATTCCGGATGAAGACCCACTTTCCGGTCACTGTGACACTGACAGTCAATTCGTCAGGAGCAATATTTGTCGCGGGCCCGTCAGCCATGGCCTTATACCTCATATTTTCCATGACCGGGATCCTGTTCGCCTCCGGTGTCCCCAGATTTATCAGCTCACCAAGTTTTCCGCCAGCCGCCGCGGCCATAGCGACCGCGTCAGCGATAGCATTTCTCACCGCTATAGAAATGGCTTCTCTGCGGATCTCATCTATTCTGGAAGAATCGTACTTTATCCCATTCATCTCCGTGGCTCCACCTTCCATGGCCGCGTCTATCAGTTTTCCCAGCCTCGCAAGGTCGCCTGTCTTCACCCTTATCCTGTGATTCGCGACATACCCGGAGACTACCGGGCGTCCTGGACTGGTCTTGTAGTCGTATTCTGTATTCACCATAAATGATGAAGATACTACCTGCTCTTTATCGAATCCCGCCTTCTTAAGTCCGGATATCACCCGTTCGTACTTCTCTGCGTTTTCGTGCGTAACCTTTTCCGATTCTCTGTCTCTCGTTATTATGGAGAAACTGACTACAGCATTATCCGGATAGACACTGGCAGTACCATGTCCGCTTGTCGCGATCTCCCCTCCCAGAACGAGTCCGGGAGACATCAGCGACACTGCCAGCACAATAGAGATCAGTAGCAGGGAGAATACATTCTTCATTTTTCCTCCATTCAGGGAACAGAAAATCCCGATAATTGTGTCTGTCGACCTTATTATTGTTTAGAACTTAAATGGTATCACACTTAATATATATTTTGAGTAATATTTCTAACATTTCTCTGCTGGAGAAGTTTTAGAGGATTTTTCTTGCCGGAACCCTGAGCATCAACACTATCTGATTACGATCATTTTTTTCGTGACCGCTTTTTTTCCTCTAATCAGTCGATAATAGTAAACCCCTGATGCTACAGGGTTTCCTCTATCATTTAAAGCGTTCCATTCGATGGAATGACTTCCGGCATCTTCTATCTCATTTACGATCACAGCCACTTTTTTCCCTTGAACATTATAGATAGTAAGTTTTGTGTATCCATTTTCGGGTAGATAATAACGAATAGTTGTAATTGGATTGAAAGGATTTGGATAATTCTGAAACAATGTCAGCGGCCTGGAAGGAATCGAAAAATACACCCTCGATGAGATATATTCCCTGCCTGATTCCACGACACCGAGCTGATAGTAGAATGTCTTCCCGGGCGCGACTGTATCGTCGAGATAACTGACACATTCATCGGTTGAAAGGATATCTTTGTTGATCCTGATGAATGGGCCTTCAATATCTTCGGACCTGTAAATATTTATGCATCCTTCTCCCGCTGAGACCGAAAGATCCCAGTTCAACAGAACGGAATATCCGGATAATTGACAATCGAAGAAAGAAAATGCCACATCGACAGTAGAAGTAATAAAAGCCTGTTGCCAGAAACCGGATCTTATGACTTTGGTCGGATCTCCGGTCATCCCGACAGGTCCCTGCCCCACAGTCTGATAAATGATTTCAGTTCCCGTAGTCGGACCACCAGCGCTTACAAAGATACCATGTAGCACTCTGTACTGACCATAGGCATTGGAACCGATGAATATTATCGCAGCCATCAATATTGTTGATAATCCTGTCTTTTTCATATACTCCCCTGACGATACAATCGCATAATTAGATACTATCAACTATATCGGTTCTCATCATCTATCTGATTAATGACTGCTTTATTACCTGATATGACTCATGTCCTTTTCTGATGGCAGTCACAAGATAATCAAATTCGTATTCCCCGACCCCACCATTCAGCTCCTGGACAAGGACCCTGTCTATTCCTTTTTCGACTACTGCCAGGCCCTTTGACCCTGCCGACAGAGGAGTCAACTGTATCGTCATCCCATCGAGGACTATCACATCGACAAAGTGATCCGGAAAGACTACCGTCGCCTTTCCATTGACAAGACTCATAGTTCCCCTGATATAGGCAGCAGCTTCAGGCCCTTCTATACATGCATAGCAGATATCCGTACCGGGAAGAGACGGGTTTGATACCCGGAAACTTTTTATATCGGCTGTTATTACACCCATTCCTGACGAGCCTTCGACATACATCGCGGCCTGTTTATTTCCATCAGCATCGCAGACTGACAGGTAGCCTGAATTCTCATAATCGACCATTGCAGAGATAGCGCAGTTCAGATTTCCGTTAGGACCGTATGTGTTGATAAGCCCTGCATCTTCGCTGTGCACGAATATCCTGCTCCTGATCTGACCAAGGGAGTTTGTAACCACAATATCCCCGTTTATGTCGAGCTTTCCTGCGGGAGTCGAGGTCCCGACCCCGGTGTTGCCTGATTCATCCACATAAACAGCATCGGTCGGATCACCATCGACAGCATCGAGAGAGTAGACTGCTGTCAGTCCCGCATTGTCGATCCCATCGGAAAATCCGGAAGGAACATTCTTCAATTTTGTCCAGTCGACAGGGTTACCCGTATCGTTTACTGTCCCGGCAGTACTGAGTTCTTCCTGACCGAAATAGATCTCGTCATGATTATGGGCAGTATCCGAGAAAGCATCACTATGCAGGCCATCCAGCATATCTGCATTGTTTGAGCACATACTGTATGGAAGCGCGCTCAGGGAGACACGCGGCATCAATTCTGCTCCGCCTTCTATTGAGATCCCAAGATAATACTGATTGTCAAACGGGAGTTCCAATGCTGTTCCTACACCCAGAATCGCGCTGAAAGTCGATTTGAATACATTCACAGACTGGGTCTCCTGCCACAGGGGCGTCCCTCCCTCCAAATTATCATACAGAGACGTTGTGATCTCATATATGCCGTCTACTACCGCATTCCCTTCCGCGTCCGTCAATACCCCCTGATAGTTTATTGTTTTCGGGATCTCTGCCAGAACAGAGGATCCGCTGGCAAATATCATCAACACCGTGATCAATAATGCTTTTTTTAACACTTTGACTTCCTCCCCTGGCAGGCACATGGCCTCCGATACAGGGTGATACAGGATCTTATTACTTCAAGAGTACCATCTTCTTTGTTTCTACATTTATTCCTGCGGTCATTCTGTAAAAGTAGATACCGCTCGCGACTCTTACACCTTCGTTGTTGCGGCCATCCCAAAGTGTTTCATGGATTCCCGCTTCCTTTTCTTCATCGATCAGTACACGTATCAGACGACCCGCCGTATCATATATCTTGATATTGATATTTTCCGGCTTTGACAGACCGTATGATATAGTAGTCGAGGGATTGAATGGATTTGGATAGTTCTGTCCGAGGAAAGTTGCTGCTGGTATTCCTTCAGGTTCTACACCAGTCACATCCTCAGGACTGAGCATACTGATAAGACTCTCGTTTCCGTGAGTATCTACTGCTCGCAGTTTATAGTAGTAACCGGAATCGCCGCTCCACTCGTCATCAAAATAGATAGTATCCGGAATAGACGCGACCATATTGACATCGCCAGTCTCGAAGCCGGAGCTGAGGCCCCTGAATATTGCATAATGGTCAAAATCAGGATCCCTGTTCGGTTTCCATGTGATTACAAGGCCTTCAGGGTCCTGACTGGGCGTTCCCTGCAGATCCAAAGGGAATGAAGGGTCAAGATTGTCTACCGAATACCCACTGTCAGGAAGTGAGGCCCAGAAAAGTGATGGTATCGCGGTATGCGCTATTACCTGGAAATAATGAAAATCCGTGCAGGCGGCTGTTGAATCAAAAAACGTCGAAACAGGCCTGCCATATCCTTCCCTGAAGTATGCGTCGACCGTCTCGACCAGCTCCCAGAAATATGTGGAAGTTGATGTAAGTTCCGTTCTAATCAAAACCTTATCTGCACCAGGTACCAATTCTGGCACTCTATCCGCAGACTCTGCTCCCTGCTCAATAGCAGAAATAGCGGCTACCTGGTCGATAGTCCGCCAGATCGAATAATGGGTGATATCACCGGTCATGTTGATATCCGCGCGAGCGCCGGTCCATGACAGGAATACCTGCCCTCCCTGGTCACCAGGTATATCTCTGACTGAATAGATATCAGGAAGTGTGAGATTAAGGTAAACCGACACATGTCTGGATACATAGGTTACAAGGGCAAGATCAGGCGCACCATCACCGTTAAGATCTGGCAGGATCAGGTTCCTCGGGTTAACTCCTGTATCAAAATGCACAGCACCACCAAAAGTACCGTCTCCATCGTTTAACAGGATCTTCATTTCGTCCTCATACTTATGTGACGTGACCAGATCAGGATAACCATCTCCATCGAGATCTGCCGCACTGATCATTGTCGGACCTGATCCACCGGGATAGCCGACTGCAGCGGAAAAAGTTCCATCACGGTCATTCAGCAATACCAGCACATTGTTCCCTCCAGAATTCCCCACCGCTACGTCCGTGTACCCATCTTTGTTGAAATCTGCTGTACAAATGCAGAGTGAAGTGGCTCCAATGTTGTAATCGACTACTGCAGCCATTGTGCCGTCACCGTTATTCATCAATACCCCGACTTCTGCGCTCATGTAAACCGGGAACGCGAGATCGATGTCACCATCGTTGTCAAAGTCGGCCGCGCAGATCTGATTCGCTCCGTCTCCAGTACCGTAAGTCACCGCGCTGGAAAATGCACCCGAACCATCATTCAAGAGAACTGATACATCATCTGAGTAAAAATTAGCAGTGACTATATCCGGACTGCCGTCTCCATTATAGTCAGCAACAGCAGCTGAACGTGGGTTGGTTCCGACAGCATAGGTCGCTTCGAAAACAAAATTTCCATTACCATCATTAAGCTGGACCTCGACTAGATCATCATCATCATGTAAGATCAGAAGATCGTTATCCCCATCCAGGTCAATGTCGTGGGCAAACACGTTACAAGGATCACTCAATACTGAGACATCTACCCTTGCGGCAAATGTTCCATCTCCATTATTCATGAATATGGAAACCAGATCTCCAGTGGTCGACGGTACTACTATATCTACATCACCATCTCCATCAAGATCGGCAACACAGATTCCTTCTGGAAAGACTCCAGTATCATAGTTGACCGGAGCCGCGACTAAGGGCTGCTCCGCCCGGGATGAAACGGCTAACGACACAAATACTATAACGGCGAACACAATGACGTACCTGTTCATACGACCTGTCTCCTTGTTAGGGTCCATGTCATTACGACATATTGAATTCAGGGTAGATGATGAAAGGCGTGCGGATCTTGTTGAAAAAACATCGATCATTACCCCGACAGCAAAACTATCGGGAGTAAATGGAGGTTTCTTGAGGTTTAATTCACAATTCGGTATCTTCAGAAGTCATAACAGGTATTTCATAATTCAATTCATTGTTTATCTGTAGAGCCTGTCAGTTCGGTGACATTACTCTTTGTAAAAAACCCGGTAAAATCCCCATATCTATGGATATATTCATTCACCAGTAATGTGTGCTCTGAAGATTCGGTGAATGTCTGCTTCAGGCCCTCTTCTTCGGATCCGACCAGGTCCAGCAGGAACTCCTGGCCATCTTTCTTGAATTCTTCAAATGTCTTCTCTATCATTTCTGTTCTGAAAGCCATGTGATGAACACGTGTGCCGTAATTTCTGATAAACTTTTCAGTTGGGCCCGAGGTCTCCTCATTTATAAATGGTTTTATCCCGGACGTAAATACCATGGCGTATTCACCGGGCGCGAGCCTTGCTACATTTGTTATAGAGTTGAATACTTTTACATAAATAGCAAAGGCGAAAGTATAATCGGTCAACTCCATAAACTCGACAATCGCCTGATCACGATCAGTCGCCCTGATTCGTGTGGCCATGTGATCGAGAACACCGACATTCTTTCGTACATCATCGACTTGTGCTGCCGGCTGCCATGAGAATTCTTTGCGGCCTCTCGAAATAAAATTGCCGTGTTCCCCGGTCCATTCGATAAATCCGAGAGCGTTGCCTGTATACCTGGATGGAACAGTCTCTATATATGAGTAATTTTCGTATTTCTGCGCTTTCTGAGTCTGAAATTCCACTCCTCGCTCATTCTGGATCTGGAAATAACGATCAATGTCATTTACACGGAAAATCAGCGTCTCGAGACGGGTATCAGGCAGGTGGCGTGACTTCGGGTTATTATTGATCTGTCTGAAGGGATTGTCCCCCGAGGTCCTCGCCTTTAAAATAATGTCGGCAGAACCCGATCGGGCCAGGATTATTGCTCGCTGATCCTCATCCTCAAATGCAATCGATGGATCATGGCTGGTCCCCGCTATCAGTTCATTTGCTGCCTTTTCCAACCGGTCAGACTCAGTGTTGATCACTATATATTCCAGCCCGGCAGTAAGCCCTTCCAACCCGGAGTTCTTTCTCTCCTCAAGCACACGGGGAACCTGGCTATTCAGATAATCATCGCTGTTGCTGAAATCATAGACATTCTGGTCTCCGGGACCACATTTTGGACAATGTGTTTCATCTGTTTCAAGTACTTTCTTGCAGTTTCCGCAGATCAACTTCGACATTGACTCTCCTTTTTATGTGCTGAAGGTTGCCTGGTCGGAAGCTACTTGTCAAGAGCCTGATTCTCCGTTAAAGAGCCATCGCATGGCATCATCAATATTATTGAATAATTTTACTACGTTTCCCTGATTGAGAAAGACGGTCTCAAGAAACCAGAATTCTGAGAAATCACCCTTTACTACAAGAGCCCGTTTCACGTTGCGACCAATACCCTTCTTAATGGCATTTTTCGGCATGGCGAATATACCTGCAACGGATTCTTTAAGTATGGCATTGCGAAGGTCGGCTAGAATGCGGCGACAATCGTTCTCGTTCGAACATCGAGCAACTTCTGCTGCCATCCCCTCAAACAACGAAAGACTAAACTCGCCCTCTACAGATACAAGAATACAGTCCGTTTCCGGATCATAGGTCACTGAGTACGGCATGCTCAGAGGCTATCAGTATTCCTGTATACTTTCAACAATAATAAAGTCATATTCCAAATTCCGCAGGAACCCTGTTTCAACGTCCACTCCGGGAACGGCTACGGTTGCTATTGCGATTTCGTGCGTAGTGTCCCGAGGGCCTTCCACCCTGTCGCCTGCGGCCACCACCACGCCCAAATGCTTTCGGAGCAGTCTGGGTGGATCTGAAAGCCTCATCGCTATGATATGCATGTTCCAGCTCGGCAGGCACTGGTTTGCCCAGTAGACGCTCGATCTCTCGCAGATACGCTCGATCCTCGGCGCAACAGAAAGAAATGGCATTACCGGCTGCTCCTGCCCGTGCGGTTCGACCTATACGGTGGACATATGTCTCTGCTTCCACAGGAAGATCATAGTTTATCACATGTGTTATGTCGTCTACATCCAGGCCTCGCGCCGCTACATCAGTAGCGACCAGCACACGGAAACGGTCACGCCTGAATCCGTCCAGCGCCTTTGTACGTGCTGCCTGAGTCTTGTTCCCATGGATGGCTGTACCATGGATGCCTGCGGTGTACAACTTCTTTACTACCCTGTTAGCGGCATGCTTCATCTGGGTGAAAATGAGGGCCTTATTGATCTGAGGGTCTTTCAGAAGAGAGACAAGCAGTTCATCCTTTTTAGCTTTTTTTACAAAAAGGACTTTCTGATCGATAAGCTCCACAGCGGGTTTATCGGGAGTTATGCTGACACGCACCGGGTCGTGGACCATAGTACGAGCAAGCGCTTCTATCTTCGGGGCCATGGTCGCCGAGAAGAACAAAGTCTGGCGCTCGGCTGGAATGTGGGACAACACCCGCTTGATGTCGGGAATGAAACCCATATCGAGCATTCTGTCGACTTCATCGAGAATAAAGACCTCTACCTCATTCAAGTGGATGAATCCCTGCTGAATAAGATCAAGAAGTCTGCCGGGGGTCGCCACAAGAATATCTACCCCGCGGTTCAGAGCTTTTACCTGATGGAACTGGCTTACTCCACCGAAGACCACCGTATTCTTGAGACGCAGAAATCGTCCATATGTCTGGATACTTTCCCTGATCTGAGCTGCAAGTTCACGTGTAGGAGCCAGAATAAGAGATCGGGGAGCACCTCTTCGGGGTCGACGGGGTTTTACTGCCAGCCGCTGAAGAAGAGGCAGGACAAAAGCAGCTGTCTTGCCTGTTCCTGTCTGGGCGGTGCCCATAAGGTCACTACCATTTAGAAGAAGCGGAATGCACTGCTCCTGAATAGGTGTGGGCGTTTTATATCCTTCGGCAGCTACGGCCCGTTGGATCTCCGGAATCAGACGGCTGAATACACCCTCGTGAAACTTGGGCTTTGCATGCTTTACATTCTGTTTTGCGCGGGGGTGCCGCACGTGTGCGTGTTCTTTCATTTTTTCCCTGGTCCGGCGATTTACAGATCTCTACCAGCCGGACGCATGGAAAAGAAAGGACCGCAATAATCGCGGCATGTGATGGGAACCGCCCTCTGGGCTGTTCCGGCACACCTTTTTCTCAACCATCGCAGATGTGCTTGCGTTGGGGGAAGATACCGAAATGAACCAATGTACGCAAGCGAAAAAAAGAACAAAACAGATTCGATTCGGATTTATACGAAGATCGGGCCTCAATTCTGCCGGTCCCAGTCAAGGACCAGCAGCTCTTCTGGAATTTTCGTGATCTCAGGATCGTCGGCTATCCGGGCATCGATTGACGCTTCATCGATCAAAGCTCCATAAATGTTCCCGGTCTTCGATAATACGATCCCCTCCTCTTCCAGCAACGGTACGGAAGATTCCAGAAGATCAACAAGATCCCGGCGCATCATATCGGCCGTTACCTGATCACCGTAATGCTCGTAAAGCTCTATTGCCCTGATAGTATAGTCCGGCTTTGACGGATCGAAATGGATCGCTCCCATCGAAAGGTATAGCGGTATGATCCTCATTCCTTCACTGCTGGATACTGCCGCGCCTGTGTCGAGAGCTTCGGCAACCAGAGCAGGCCTGGAAAGAGTCGAAAAAGCAATAATTGAAGTCAGAAGAGCAACAGCGATCCAGTTTCTCCGGTAAACCGGTTTTCGGCTGGATACCCGGCCGGCCAGGCGTACTCCATTCAGCGCCTGAGCGATCCAGACAAGCCCTCCAAGGACTGCCACTACACTTGCGATGATAAATACGTATTCAAGCGTATCTGGCTTTAGAGCGAATGCGCCGGCATACGCATTGAAATTCCAGAGCCAAAAGGCCCTCGACAGGTAGAGAAGAGAAATAGCAGTCAAGGACGCCATCCACATCGCCGCAACCGCATGTTTGGAGCGCCCGGCAACAAATAGTCCCATTCCCGGGCAGATAATGCCAAACAGCCCCGTTGCCAGGGGCCCCTTGATCCAGCGAGGCACTCGCCTGAGCCTCGGTCCCTCGAATCGCCCGGCAAGTATGACTGCTCTTGTCCAGGCTGAGACCCCGGATAAGATAGCTACCACAGCCCCAAGGAGCATAATGGCCCCTACCGGGTTTTCCCGGGTGGACCAGGAAGAGAGTCCTCCCCACATCCATACGACGATTATAGAGAGGATCACACTGAAAATTGAGAGTCCTGCCCAAAACTTGTTCCTGCGCCCCCTTCGGGTCGCCAGTATATAAAGAGGCCCGGCAAAATACGATAAAAGCAACGAGATCCCGGACTGTTTGTCGTTCGTCTGCGTCTTTGAGTGTCCTCTTCTGACACCACTTCCTGATGGCTGGAGATACTCCGGAAGCTCCTTTCTGTCGTCCCCGGATGAAGAAGACATTTCGACGCTGTCTTTCTGACTCACAGGATCTATGACATATGTCTTTCTCGGGCCACTCATTGTCTCCCCCTCTGTTTTCTTTCTTCTGCCGATGATGGATCAACGACATAATTCAATATCACGCGGAAGAGAATTGCTTTACATAGCACTGGCTGAGCTGGATTTTCGCAAGTTCCATGCCTGTGGCTGAAGCCCTGAAAACAGTGCAGGGACGATTGTAAACAGCTACGGCAATCCGGGTAAAACGGGGAATCACAACGGACTGAAAGGCAGGCATTTTTTCAGATCTGCGAACACGGAATCAGGTCCACGAAGGCACGAACGAGTGGCCAGTCCTGCAACTCCGGCTACTATCTTGCCAACACAGGTCAACTCCGCGATCGATCGCTACCATCGCGATAACTGGTATTTATTCCAAAATGGAATCCTATGTAACGCTAAAATGACCAGTTGACGATCGGAAGGACAGGAAACGCTCCGCCCTCACCTATGATGTTAACGATTCCGATCTGAAGGCCATTCATACTCTCGGCATAATTCACTATTCCAAGCTGAAAGCCTGTCGCAGACCTGGCATAGTTGAAGACCCCGGACTGGAATCCTTTAAAATTGCCTTTCACAATATTCACATGGTTGTCCTGCCAACCTGTAAAATCAGTATCTACCAGCCCCACTACCCCGATCTGCCATGCTGTGGTTGTTCCTGTAGTCGTATGGTTTACTAATCCCCAATCCAACCCTGTGACAGAAGCATTCCGACCGTAGATCAAGTTTAACCGAATACCGGTGATCGCATCATTTTCCGGGAATATCTGAATCGGCGTGAACAATGAGAGCTGCACGGGTCTATTCTCCGCCATAGCCGGTATCGAGACTAATGTGAATATTATGAAAGAAAACATCAACCGTACGAAACAATTCCTCCTCATCTTGACCTCCTGTTAAATCATTCTCCCAACTAATATACAGAGAAGCCTACCATCTTCTCCTGAATCGCTACAAGGTCTATCTGGATATTGAAATACTGTATCCGGCCCAGACAAAGATTATCCCAAGGACCACGTGTATGCTGACATTCGAAAAAGCACGAAGATATTCTGCATTCAGAATCATCGAGAATGTTTCGTAAGCAAAAGTCGAGTATGTAGTGAACCCACCCAGAAGACCGATGAGAGCAAATCTCCGTAATTCCGGACTGAAAAGGTTCCGCGATTCGATAAGTCCTGCAATCACTCCGATAAATAGACAACCGATCAAGTTTACCACAAGGGTGCCGTAGGGGAAGGTCGCCTCGGGAGCCTTGCGATGTATTATCCAGCCCAATGAATAACGAAATATAACACCTGCAAATCCGCCCACACCTACCAGGACAGCGTTGATCACAATAGTTCTCAACCTTACCTCCAACTGAAAAGCACAGCTACTCTGAATCAACCAGGAACTCGTGTATAGGAGACCAGTACATGGCTCGATAAGTCGTCGACAGATCATTATGGCCAGCGCCCTCGATTTCAACAAATCGTTTTTCTGCAACAGATTTTTCGAATACCTCCCGCCCCATATCCAGAGGAACAACATTGTCCTTGTTTCCATGGACAACAAGTGTCGGACAAACTACATTGCCGATCTTTCCAATGTTGTTGAAAGAATTGCCAGCCAGGGGCGAAAGCCAACCAAGACCAGTTGCCCTCGCGTATTCTTTAGCACTGGTCAATGGTGTGACGAGAATAAGACCACCAAGATCGATATTTTGTGATATGTGAATTGCCACACTTGCTCCGATCGACCTGCCTAAAACGACAACGTTTCCCGGGTCATATCCAAGTACCCTGGTCGCATATTCCAGGGCAGCTTTACCATCCTTGTATATTCCATCTTCACTTGGTTTACCCTGGCTCTTCCCATATCCACGATAGCTGACGCCCAGAACATTGATATTGAAACTATGTATCTTGATCAAGTCTGTCAGGCGATGACTTATGTTACCAGCGTTCCCATGGAAATATATCAGGATCCTTCTGGATGATGGCTTTTCAAGATAATAAGAATGAATTTCAATTCCATCGTCAGTTTTGAAACAGACATCTTGAACATTTGCAGGAAGTTGTTCAGCAGGTAATACCCCTCTGTCGGGATGAAACGTCATATGGTTGATCAAGCTATTGCAGCCAGAGATGAAAAGAGTACTTAAAATCATAATTGTCACACTAATTTTCGATCTCATGATAACCATTTGCCTGATTACTCTTTACCATCGTTGTCAGGGATTACTTCGCGTTTCCCTTGCCAATTTCGAGTTTTCTTCTTTGTGCGCCAGAATATCCTGCCAAATATCCGAACAAAGAACCAATATATATAGGCAAATCTGAATTTACTTTCCACCATTAGTTCAAGAAATATCCGATCCGTATCAGTTCGAGTGAGTGGAGCGATTTCCTGCATAAACTGATATAGTGCGTCATGAATACAAGTCGCGTAATACGTCTTTGGTTTGCCTGTATCTCTATGCACTACACCATCAGGTGTTCCAATAACGATATCAAACAGACATAACTTCGGGCTGCATCCGTTCCACGCATACCCCTTCTTTACGGTAAGTGTTCCATCCTTATCAATAATCAGTCGGATCTCACCGTCAATATCGCGAAAAATACTTTTTTGAGGTATGAGTATACCTGAATCATAACTGAAGTCTTCTTCCAGGCAGAATACCCATTTAACGTCATCAATGCATAACATGTCATTTCCTTTACGTAGACTGACGACCCTGCCCGCCGCCCCGGGCTACCCTGCCACGAACCCCGCCAGGCGACATGACGGGAATAACTTCGACGCATGCGATATTCAGGTCACCTTCCCGGCTCACTCCGCGAAGGCAGCCGAAGCAGTTCGAGACGCTCTGAGATCCTTCTGTCGCTGCAACCATTCTCCAGCAAAAGGGTCAGATGCCTCGCAGCCTCTTCCCCCCTGCCGGCGTTATGGAGAAAATTCGCGCAGGCGAGTCCCATATCGGCATCGTCAGGATCGACAAGCGACATCTCCCTGAGGAAATGGCCGACCTTTTCCGATGGAGCCCTTTCACCGCGCATCATCACAAGCCCCCTCAGGTAGGCCTTCCTCTCTGGGTCAGTCCTGCTCTTATCGTACAACTCCAGGTAACTTCCCAGGCTGCCAGTAGTGAAGTACACATAGGCCAGGTTCTTGAAGCTCGAAAGATTTGTGGAATCGATCGTCTGGGCCCGAAGGAACACCTGCCCCGCCATATCAAGTCTTCCCATATGGAGGTAATCAACTCCGAGGTTGTTTATTGCCAGGAGATCTTCCGGCCTTTTCTCTATCACCTGCCTGTACATCTCGGCTGCTTCGGGATACTGTCCCAGCCTGTCGTAAAGCTCTGCCGTATCAAACAAGTACCTGGGATTGCCCGAATCACCCTTCGAGGCCATCTTCAGGTACATCACCGCCACCGTCCTGTCCCCAAGTTCGTCGTGGTACTTCGAGAGCGTGCTATACCCGTATCCCTTCGCGTGCCCACTCCAGAAACCGTGCTCTGCAAGGTGAATAAACCTCGCCTTTGAGCTGGCAGTGCCGGCGTTCAGTGCAATCCATGGTCCTGTATGCACCAGTATCACCGAAACGGCCAGGCAGGAGAGCATTCGGGCCTTTGCTGGAAATCGCTCGATCAGTATTATAGACGTAAGCAGCGCAAGGGGTATCGCCATCGGTGAAAAAAGATCCCAATCCCTGCTGACGCCTATATTCATGTTGAATATCAGAAACTCGATGGCGTAAAAGATGACGGCTGTCTCGAGGAATATTTTCACACCTGTTGAAGTTTCTACCAGATCACCATCTGACCGATCCTCGCCATCTTTTATCCTGCCTTTCATCCCCCATCGGAATCCCGCGATGATAAAAAAAGCTATCGGGCATATGAGAATGATCTCGTTACCCAGGTTAAACAACGATTCGAACGAGAACAGAGGATAAGCGACACGATTCCTGCCGGCAGTGTAAAAGAAAGGCAGGAAGGTCTCGTAAAAGAACGATGAGAAGGGCCACCCACGTTGCAGGAGAGCAAGGATAACCAGTCCGGCTACCACGGCTCCGGCCATCAGAACATAATACTTCTTTCTTTCTACCTTCCTGCCGTGACTGATCCATAAAATGATAAGTAAAGATGGAAGCAGTGCGATGGCAGACAGGTGAAGCAGAATAGCGACAAGAATAAATACCGCAGCTATCATCACGTGCGATCTTCCCTGAAGCACCCTGATACCATAGTAAAAATAGATCATGATGACGGCTGCCAGAGGAGGATATGCTTCCACGTATCCAAAGAAAAGCATCATTGTGCCACACGAAAGAACAGCAAGTACGATGAATATTCTCCTGGTTTGGTCTTCGATGAGTGTGATGGAAGTTTTCACCAGATAGATCAGGAACAGTATCCCCGACATAACGCTTATGAAAGAACTGACAGCGACCGGAGTTGCAGCAGCGATCCCCGCTTTCAGTCCAAGATCGAGTATACCCATGTATAGCCATGAAAGTACCGGCTCGTTAAACACATCCCTGTCCTTAAGATG
>JAHOYU010000170.1 GCA_019038625.1 Candidatus Latescibacterota bacterium
CACTATTATTGACGCAACTGAAAAACAGCTGGCCGCGGCCGGTCACAAAGTGAAAACAACAATCGTGGAGAGCGGTTATGATGTCGCCGAGGAACTGGGCAAGTACAAGTGGGCAGAAGCTGTCTTCGTTCAGACGCCTGTCTACTGGATGAGCGTTCCTTATCTGTTCAAGAAATATATAGATGAAGTCTACACTGCGGGAATCGGCGAAGTGCTGTGCAAAGACGATGGCAGGACTCGATCGGATCTGAGTAAAAAATACGGATCAGGTGGATTGATGAACGGGAAGAAGTATATGCTGTCCACCACCTGGAACGCGCCGCTGGAATCGTTCGAGGACCCGGCACAGTTTTTTGAGGGACGAGGAGTCGATGGAGCGTTCATGTGGTTGCACAAGGTGTATCAGTTCTTTGGCATGGAGCCGCTTCCGACTTTTTCCTGCTTCAACGTTCTCAAGGACGCCGAGATCGAAAACGATCTGCACCGGTTGCAGAAGCATCTGGCCAGTGCTTTTTCCGGTTAAAAATAATAAGCGCTCCGATGCTTCCGGCACCGGAGCGCTTAATGGCAATGTTGTATGACACCTGCTGTGTTTCGTGCCAGATCCGGGCCTATTCCGGTTTACGGAACACGAAGGTCACGTGTGATGTCGAGTTCGGTACGACTTCGATGGCCTCGATCGGATTTTCTCCACGAATGAGATCGTATCCGGATGGGACAGTGACCTCAACCGAATAGATGCCGAGCTCGAGGTCGAACGATATGCACAAATTTGATTGAACGGTTCCAGTCGCGCAAATGTTCATCGCTGCATCAAAAACTGTCACGTCCACATCGAAATCTTCAGGCGGGTCGCCGGGAATACTGTCCGCATGGCTGTCTGAAAAGACACAGATCATAAGGACCCCGTCCGGTTGTGGCACGCTCGAGTCCCATAGATGGAAGTTGACGCGCGTTGACAGGCCGTTGAAGATCCTTATATGCTCGACGGGATTATCCTGTCCGGGTGAGAGTCCGAACCCCTCCGGCAATGTGATTTCCGCGCCATACTCTCCGCTCTCAAGGCTGAAAATGGCCTGGCCGGTGTTATCTGTGATCCCTTCAGCAATCGTCGAACCCGTTTCCATATCAAAGATACGAACTGAAACACCAGGCCGTCCATCGGCCTCATGGAGTGCAGACACGATCAATTCCCCATCGGGACAATCCGGGCAATCATATTCCAGAAAGAATCCAACGCGTGAAGTTTCGTCTGATCGTATAGTCACCGTGACAGGGTTCCTTCTTCGCTGGCACCCTGGGGTTTCAGCGCGAAAGTGACATAAACAGAGTCGCTGGAAGCTACCCAGATCCCCCTCTGGGGATTGTCTCTGCCGGTGAGAAGTTCATATCCTTCGGGAACGTCGATGCCGACATCGTAAAGTCCGGCATCGATCGCGAACCAGGCGTATCCGTCTTCGCCGGTCTCACCCTGGTCGACCTCGTCGCCCGATTCATATTCACAGACCGTGACGTTGACGCCCTGGACAGGTGTGTCACCGCAGCGGTCGAGGTTTCCGGAGATTTTACAGACTGGAAACCGGTGTCTCTCGTTGAATCTTATCCAGGGCACTGGCAGGTCAACCTCAAGATCTCTTCTGGCACACACAGGATAAGCATCAGCATCGATGGAGAGGCGTGGGAGGCGCCTCCCGGGCTTACTCCAGTCAATGACGAGTTCGGCAGGACGGTAAGTGTACTGGTGATGGACTAAGTTTCCCCCTCAGGAAAGCTATGCCTTCCAGGAAGTGATACCATCGGTTTGATCTGAATATCATTACTTTGGGTCGGCCCATGTCCTCTTGTCCTGTTATATCCTTGTGAGACATTTGAGAAAAGAGTACAATGCTCGGGGGTTCCACCGCGTTGGCGGTCTTCGATACATATGCCATTCCCTGTTGTTCCAGCAGAGGGGGATTCCGTTGGGCTTTGCAAGGAGCAGGCTGTTTTGACAAACACAAAGAAAATTTTGACTCAAGACCTCACTGTGAGACGCAGTCCGATCCCATTCGTAGTCGGGCTGGGACTGCTTGTCATGGCGGCAGTAGTCTATTCATTGTTCACCGGGGCTCGTATGGCTCGGCGTTATGTGCCGCTGGTGGACGCGGTGATGGAGATCAAGTTTGAAGCTGCTATCGGTCACCTGTGGGTCGAGGAAGTAATTAACGGCGACAGGAACGAAGATTTTGACGCTGCCCTGGAATACATCGATCGATCGGCATGGTACGCGCGAGCCATGCTCGCCGGGGGTGAGGCACCCGAAGGTATCATCATCCCGCTCCGCGATCCCGACCTTCGCCTCGAGATCGAGGAAGTGCTGACAAAGATCGAGGAATTCCATTCGATCGCCGAGAAAAGATGGGCGGAAAAGGCGCAATCTGGCACAGGATCGGATATTGACCAGCGTTTTGACCGCGTGTTCGAAGACCTTCTCATGCAGGCGAACGATGTGAAAATCGAGCTTCAGGGCGTTATGGCCCGGGGGCTATTCTGGTTCAGGGTCGTGCAGAGTCTGTTGATCGCGTTGTGTCTGGGATTATCCGTTCTGATCGGCGTTGTCTTCCGCCGTTACGAACGGCGGAAGATGTTCGATATTTCGGCAATACAGAAAAGTGAGACGAATCTTTCGATCACCCTTGACTCGATCGGCGATGCGGTTATCGTCACAGACAGCAAGGGATGCGTCACGCGAATGAACCCCGTTGCTGTGGCATTGACCGGGTGGGCGGATGCTGATGCCCGGGGTAGATCGTTGAACGAGGTCTTCCACATCATCAACTCGATAACGCGGGAAGAAGTGGAAACCCCGATGGCAAGGGTCCTGCGTGAGGGTGTCGTAGTGGGCCTGGCTAATCATACGGCCCTCATTGCCCTCGACGGTACCGAGCGTCAGATCGCTGATAGCGGTGCTCCCATCCGGGATGCGGATGGCAAGGTGGTAGGTGTCGTGCTGGTTTTCCGCGATGTTTCGAAAGTTTACACAAAGGATAAACAGCTCCGTGAAAGCGAAGAGGAAATAAAAGTTGCCAAAGAATTTGCCGAGAGCCTTATAGAGACAGCCAACACGCTCATAATCACACTGGACTCAGAGGCCTGTATCAGAACTTTCAATAAATGTGCCGAGGAGTTGACAGGCTATAATAAAACTGAAGTCATGGGCAAAAACTGGTTTGATCTTTTTATTCCCCGGAGAGATAGGGAAAGCCTTCCGGAGGTTTTCAAGGATGTGCTCGAATTAATGCCTGAGGCATCGCGACACGAGAACCCTATCCTCACAAAAAAGGGTGAAGAAAGGCTTATAAGCTGGAACAACAATATACTGCGAGATTCTTCCGGAAACATCTATGCTGTTCTAAGCATCGGGATAGATATCACTGAACACCGGCGGGTGGAGAGTGAGCGAGAGAGGCTGATGCATGCCATCGAGCAGGTGAAGGAGTCCATCGTGATCACCGATGCCGAGGGCACTATCCAATACATCAACCCGATCTTCGAGCAGGTCACAGGGTATTCGAGTGAAGAGGTGATCGGCCAGAACCCACATGTTTTAAAGAGTGGCAAGCACAACGACGCCTTCTACAGTGATATGTGGGAAATGCTTGCGAGCGGCAAGACATGGCACGGGCGACTCGTCAACAAGAAGAAAGACGGGAGCCTCTTCACTGAAGACGCGACGATCTCACCTGTGCGTGACGATTCGGGCAAGACGATCAACTACGTCGCGGTCAAACGCGATATCACCGATCATATCAGACTCGAACAGCAATACCAGCAGGCCCAGAGAGTGGAATCCATCGGTCGGCTGGCCGGTGGCGTTGCACACGATCTGAACAACCTGCTCACCCCCATCCTTGGCTATGGTGAGATACTACTTGCCGATCTGGGCCCTGACGAAGCGCGCCGGGAATCTGTTGACGAGATCCTGAGCGCGGGATTCAGGGCACGTGATCTGGTACGCCAGCTCCTGGCCTTCAGCCGGAAGCAGACACTTGAGTACAAGCCTCTGGACATAAACAAAGTTATAAAGAACTTTAAAAAACTGGTGCGGCGTTCAGTCCCGGAAGATATTAATATTGAGATCATCCCGTCACCTGATATCCAGACGGTCATGGCGGACATCGGTCAGGTCGAGCAGGTGATCATGAATATGGCGGTCAACGCAGCTGACGCTATGCCCGGAGGCGGTTTGCTGACCATTGAGACAGCAGCGGTGGAGCTCGATGAAAGTTATGTGGCTGAACACCAGGGAATGGCCCCGGGCGCGTATGTCATGCTGGCCATCAGCGACACGGGAACAGGCATGGATGACGAGATTCTCAACCAGGTGTTCGAGCCGTTTTTCTCCACCAAGGGAGAGCAGGGGACAGGACTCGGGCTGGCAACGGTCTACGGTATCATCAAACAGCATGGCGGTAATATATGGGTCTACAGCGAACCCGGTGAAGGCTCGACTTTCAAGGTCTATCTACCAGTTTCCGAGGGAGAACATATCGAAGTGAAAACCAGCAAAAAGAACCTGGTCGATGTGAAGGGCTCCGAAACCATATTGCTGGTGGAAGATAACGAACAGGTGCGCAATCTCACTCATGCCATTCTTAAACGGCAGGGGTATGAGGTCCTTGTGGCAAAAAACGGGGCCGAAGCACTGGCGGTCCAGGCGTCGCACGGTGAATCGGTCCATCTGTTATTGACAGATGTGGTCATGCCCGAAATGAACGGCAAAGAGCTGTTCACTGGAATGATTGAAAAACACCCGGACATGAAGGTGCTTTATATGTCAGGCTACACCGAAAACGTGATCGCCAATCGCGGTGTGCTGGAAGAAGGTATCGCCTTCATCCAGAAACCGTTCACCATCCAGGCCATGGCCGCAAAGATCCGGGAAGTGCTGGAGCAGGAATAAGGTGGGGGAGCGAATTGGGCCGGTTCCAGAGCTGACCTTAATGTAATCCTTCCGAAAGTTGACTCGGTCTATTTTACTGCCAGTTTTTCCTGGCTGGTGGCAATGATCGAGGCCGGGAGAGTGTTGATCAGGTAGGGCAGGATTAATACCAGGACCAGGCCGAGTGAAAAATGCCCTCTGAAAGTGATCATATCCACAGAAAAACGTACAAGAAAGAACAGTAAAGAGAATATCAATGTTGAGATCGCGGTAAATATCTGGTAGGACCGGCGCAGGGCCTGGTGTGTCAATTGTGTCTCTCGCTCGTCGAGGTTATCAATGTCCGTATGGACGAGTTTCCAAAGCCCGGTTTTCACATAGGTCCAGGCAAAACTGACTGCAACGATGGCCGTGGTCATGAGGGCTGCCACGATCAATGCAAGATTCCATCCCCTGTACTCCCCGTGCAGAAAAATTGCGGCCGTGAGGATCATGGATGAATAGTTTATTCCTACACCCGCGCGAAGGCGTGTCCGAGATATGAATCGCTCCATTACCATTACTTCCTTTTGTTTGTGTTGAAGTCATCCCGGTCGTCTCTGCCAAGGATCTCTTCGCTGAGCGGCTTCATCGGTACGGCAGAAAAAATCATCTCGACCGGAAGTCCGAAAACCTTGCTGATACGAAGCGCGAGATCGAGGCTTGGATTATATTCTTCACGCTCCAGGTAGCCTACGGTCTGGAAATTGACGCCGATCATCCCGGCCAGATCCTGCCTTGAAATACTACGCTCATGTCTAAGGATGGAGATCCTGTTATATAGTTTTCTTGATTTCATGTTGTAAATATACAACATAATTATATATATATGCAACAAAAATTTGCAAATTTCCAAAAAATAAATATATCCAGATTCGAATCGTCTTTCGATGCCTGCTGAATTAAAGTACAAACATCTTGATGCAATACGTTGTTCAGGACTAGTATGACCTCACTTGGAATCATATTACTTCTATTTACAGGAAAGAGGGCGCAATGAAAAAAGCACTCATCATTATATCGATAATAATTGTTTTGATAGTCGTCGGAGTGTTCATGTTGTTGTCGAATCTCAATTCGCTTGTCGCGAAGGCCATAGAGAAGAACGGCACAGAGGCCACACAGACCCGTGTCACCGTCTCGGGAGTGGAACTCAAGCTTCGAGATGGTCGCGGTTCGATCAAGGGCCTGAAGGTAGCCAGTCCGGACGGATTCAAGGCGTCAGATGCCTTTTCGCTTCAGGATATCACGGTCGGTATCGATGTCGAGAGTCTTCGGAGTGAACCGATAGTCATCACCGAGATCCTCATACAGGCCCCCGTCGTCAATGCAGAGATATTGAAGAATGGAGAATCGAATATTGAGGAGCTTCGCAAGCGGGTACAGGCATTTTCCGGAAATTCTTCCAGCGGACCTGTGGATGACAGCGGGCAGGCGGCCGGGCAGGCAAAAAGGATACGGATCGATCAATTTATATTTGAAAAGGGCAGTATAAATATCGATGCATCCGAACTGGGTCTGGAAAAGCGTACGATAGATCTTCCGGAGATCAGGCTCTCCAATATCGGAGGGGCTGAAGGCGCTACACCCGACGAGATAACGAAGATCATTCTTGGGGCCGTAGCTGAAAAGGTATCGGCCGAGATAGCAGGCTCCGAGCTGAGGGGACTGATCGAGGATAAGCTGGGTGGTTCGATCAAGGAGAAATCAAAAGAGCTGCTGGACAAGATCGGTGGCTAGGCCGGAAGGGATAACTGGAATCTGCGTCTACAGCAATAGAAGGGGACTACAGGTGAAAACGACACATCGAACCGGAATCATATTCTCTCTGACTCTCATGCTTGTACTCTCTGGATGTGTGACGCTCCAGGAGGACCTTGCTGCTGTATTGAGCGGAGATCCGGGCAGGGAAGGTCCGCTGGACGAGGGGACAGTCATTGCAGGGATCAAAGAGGCTCTGAAAGTCGGAACGAACAACTCGGTATTGTCCACCTCCAGGATTGACGGATTCCTGGGAAATCAACTTATCCGGATAGCTCTTCCTGAACAGCTGCAATCTATGGCTACCACCCTTCGTGGGATAGGACTCGGAGGTAAAGTCGATGAGCTCGAGGTCGGCATGAACCGTGCCGCTGAGCTGGCTGCGGGAGAAGCGAGGGAAGTGCTGTGGAGCGCAATCACCGGGATGAGTGTCGCTGATGCCTTCGGAATACTGAGAGGCCATGATACGGCAGCCACCGATTACTTTCACGAAAAGACACACGAGACACTTCAGGCCAGGTTTCGTCCGATAGTCCACGCGAAGATCCAGGAGATAGGGTTGTCACGTCTGTACGGACAGGCTGCGGATGCTTACAACAGTCTTTCATTTACAGAGGGACCGCGACTTGTGGATCTTGATGATTATGTCACGGAAAGGGCTATGAGCGGATTGTTCACGGTTCTCGCCGGAGAGGAACAGAAGATCAGAAAGGATCCTCTTGCGCGGACGACCGATCTTCTGAAGCGTGTTTTCGGGAACTGATGAATTGAAAATGGGGAACAGGAAATGGGAATAAGACAAGCCTTCGAAAGGAACAGGTCCATGAATCGACACCAGTACATTTCTGGCATCTTATGCGCCGCGTTCATCATGTCGGCCGCAAATATTGCCGGATGCAGAAGCAACGCATCGCTGGTCGTTCCGGAAGCTGAGATATACCCACCCCGGGCAAAAAAGATAAAGAAAGAACTGACTATTCACGGGCATACCCGCATCGATGAATATTTCTGGTTGAGAGAGAGGGAAAATCCTGAAGTCATAGCCTGCCTTGAGGCGGAGAACGAATATAAGGACTTCATGATGAGGCATACGGAGGTCTTTCAGAAGAGACTTTTCGACGAGATGGTAGCAAGGGTCCCGCAGAACGACGAGTCGGTTCCATATATACAGCGGGGGTATTACTACTACACCCGCTTCGAGGAAGGGAAGGAATATCCGATTTATTGTCGCCGACTGGAAACGATGGATGCAGCGGAAGAGATCATGCTGGATGTCAATGAGGTCGCCGCTGGACACGATTATTGTCGTGTGACGGGCCTGACGGTGAGTGATGATAACAGGATGATCGCTTATGGTGTCGATACGGTCAGCAGGCGAAAATACACGATTCTGTTCAGGGATCTTGATACGGGAGAGATGCTGGAAGACAGGATAGTTGAAACCACTGGAAGGCCTGTATGGGCAGCTGATACTAAGACCGTATTCTATTCCACGAAAGATGCGACTCTCAGACCATACAAGATACTTCGGCATGTTCTCGGAACGGATGTGACATCGGATCACCAAGTATTCCATGAGGCGGACCCGACCTTCAACACATATGTCAGCAGGTCGAAATCGATGAGATTCGTATTTATTTCATCTTACAGTACACTCTCTAC
>JAHOYU010000171.1 GCA_019038625.1 Candidatus Latescibacterota bacterium
CTGTAGCGGTCCATACGAATCAATGCAACACCGGCTCCTGCTAACGCGACGCATTCGACACCAGAAGCAATTGCTTGCGTTCCGCCGCCGACGCCCGTGTCGGTGCTCAACGTAAAGGTGGTGGTCTCAGGTGCACCAATGTACGTCACATCTTCCGAATCCGGAGTGATGTAGTACGCCAAAAATGTACCCAAATCTGACACGTCGGTCGTAGCTGTGGCGATGAACGCTTGAAGGCGTCCAGCTGGAGATTCCGTAAACTTCAGAACAGATCCCTGCTCCATTGTCTCTCCAGCGATCACCGATAGTGCGACAAACTTATCACTGGCTGGGTGTATCATAATAAAACTCCTTAATTAGGTGATTCCGTTAGTCTGATTATCGAATGAATTGACTGAGGCCGGAAGGCTTATCACCAGTGCCCGAAGCGGGAATGGTACCTTCTTCTTCAGTTTTCTTCACGTAATCCACACTGTCGGCCACTGATAGAGCAAAGGACTGTTTCATAAGCTCCCACTGCTCGTCACTTGCTTCCTTCAATGCAGAAAGAAGCGCTTCTTTTTCCGGGTGCTCTTCAAGATTCTTCATAACCACGGGCGGCAACTCGGCTAGGCGCTCAGCAAGCTGTGCGGCTTTAGCGGCTTCGACCTTTTCAGATTCAAAACCAGCAAGTTGTTCGTTCGACGTAGCAAGATCACCCTCTAGCCCCTCGATTGTATCGGAGGCAGACTGCAGAGCTACTTCTAACTCCACTATTTTTGCTGTCGATTCCGCAGCTGCGGCTTCCAGATCTGAGATCGTAGTGACTTGCGTCTCTACGGTACTCAAAGCCTTCAACGTTGCAGCTTCAGCAGCATCTAGCTTTGTTTGCAGCTCCTGAATGTTCTCTTCCATAATATGCTCCTCTTTTTCGGAAGCTGCAGTGAGAACATTGTCCTCCACAGCTTCGACTGATTCGTTCGTCTGTGACGCTCGCTCTGCTGGAGCGGCTAGCTCCTCCGCAGGCTCTTCAGACGCAACTGCTCGTGCTCTCGGATCGGCGGGTGGCACATCTAACAAGCTCGTCGTAACGAATACGGGATTATGCAACACCACGGATTCTTTACCTTCTGCTTCTGGATGCGTCTCTAAAAATTCCACAGATTCTGCTTTAGCCGACATCGAAACAGGAACTGATCCGTTTCTCTGCATCTCTGCTAAAACATAGTCAGCCACTTCAGGAAAGCGCCATGCCCAAACGGCACCATTAGCAAGAATCCCCCACTTTTCCGCTGACGCGTCATATGCGAAGGATGTCTTATACCAAAATCCTCTGGGTTCGAAATCATGATTAAAATCAATCATGCCTGCATGCGGTGGCGCGAATAATCCCTGCGCCACTCGGGTGCTAAGTTCTTCTTTTATGAAGACTTGACCGTTGTTATTACGTCCCTCATGAACGATCCACGATGTCAATAACAACATACGCGGTTTTCCGTTCACGGTTGGGTCGTTGGCTGCGAGCTCGAAGCCCTGTGTTTCTAGACTAGCTTGAACTTCGTCGTACTCGTCCTCCAAAACCTCACGTGCAGAGGCCGTCACTACGTACTCGAAAAGGTCTTCATCTTTCATCTAATACTCCTTTAAGCTACGTGTATGAGGGTCCTCTTAAATTAAGTCCTTTTATGAGAAGGTTTTACGCAACATCCCACTACTTATGCCTTGATATCTTTACGTTCACGGTCTCTTTCGGGTCCAGTTTTCTTTGGATTGCCTTTACTAGACGGTTTACCTGGTTGTTTCCCTGGTTCCGTACCTTGATTGCCGCCAGGGCCACCGGGTTGCAGAATTGGAGCCGCAAACAACTCTTCGTCTGGCTCTTCTTCCATCTTCCGGGCCTTCTCCACCGCATACTCCTTGCCGAGCTCTTCGATCATAGTCTGACGACTAACTAAGCCGCGGTCATACGCTTGGATGAAAATCTTAGAGTTGGCTTCTGTGTCAGCCAATAGGTTATGTGAAAACTGCCACACCAGGTTTACGTCTTTGAAGTTGTTCTGTTCTGCGATCCGCTGGCCTAGCTGGGAGAGTGCTTGTGCGAACTCTTCTTGCAGCTCCGCCGCTACGGCGCCGAGTGCCACAAAACCAGCCCATGCTACCGCGTTTCCACCTTCTGCACTACCTGTCAACAACGGATCAGGCACACCAGTGGCCAGCTTTACATTAGAACCGGCTCTAGCTTGGCGGTTGTCTGTGTCCAATACAGCGTCGTGAGCACCAATATCTGTAGTGCTTATGTCATGTCCGGCCCACAGGACCATCATATTTGGGCCCACGTCACGGACCAGATTGGCGAACACGTTAACACGTTTCTGAGCTACTGCCAAGTTGTGATAGGCAGAATCAGGATTCTCATCTCCGATCTTGATCACTAACATACGATTGATCAGTGAGTCGATCGTAACAAAGTCTAATGATTTCAACGCACGCGAGTATGCTAAGTCAGTCAGCGCCGGTTCGACGTCAGAGTGTCCGTATGGCTCTGGATCGGTACCGGCATGCTTAATATGCATCAGCAGAGCAGGATCTAGCAAAGCCCTACGATCCTTCTTCAACTGCGAAAGGATGTCCGAGCTCACTACTCTGTTGATCAGTTTCTTCACATTCGGATCAGTAGGTGACGTCAAAGCTCGTACCTTGTCTGACGACGGTTCCCAGTAATATAGCTCCACGCCCATCGACTCAAAGTCTTCTGATATAACGACTTCGGCCGCAGGTAGAGCTTGCATGAACATAGGCAGTTTGAAAGACTTGCCAGCTAGAGGCGGAACACTGATGTTACTCCACATCTCCCGCAAGAACAGATCACCCTCGATCATGGCCTGTCTAGAACCACGGCGAATGACCTGTCTGACACCTCTTGATCCGGTGATCACTGATTCTTCTGCAGCAGAGTTGACGTGCTCGGCCCAGTAGTTTAACAACGTCAAAAGATCATCAGCAGCAGAACCTGCACTCTTCCCTCTTCCCTTTTTAGCAGCACGTACCACAAAACTACCTTCTTGTGACACCAAAGCGGCCTTCTTCTTGATAGCGTTGTTGATAGCGCCTTCGTTTCGGAAGATCTGCTGGTACAGAGCCATCTTTTGAGCTCGTGTCAAGCCTCCGGTAGCTTTTAGATCTGGAACGTCTTGCAGGTATGTCTCTGCTTTGGTCGGTGTACGACTAACAGCAGCTGCCATAGCCACGACGTCACCATCTGCGTTGAATTCAGCTGCAAGTCTCGTTTCATTCGGCAGTCGTGCGATGCCCTTTGCACGTAGCACCTCTTCATATTGTGCAAGATCGCCTGTAAAAACATCTCCAGCTGGAACTGCATTACCATTACGCAGTTGCTCTTCAAATTTCTTGATAACCTCTGGTGCGCGTTCAGTGGCTTCTTGGATGTCTTCCGTAGTGACCTTACTCATCGGTCTCTTCCTCAGGTTTGATAATGGCAGCACCCAGAACGCCTAATGACAATCCTGGAAATTGCTTCGCTGCTTCTATAGCAACCGCAACACCTAGTTCCTTTGCGCACGACGTACACACAGCAAACATAGCATCTTCACCGAACTCTTCTGGCACATCTCCGAAACAACTGGCTTTTGCCAAGAACGGGCCGTCTTTTTGCATCTCTTCTAATTCTCCGCATTTGTAACATTGGAACATCATGATCCCTCCTAAAACTTTAATATGGCACCGTACGCTACAGGTTCAACGGCCAGGTCCTCACGTGCAAATAGGTTTTGAATAAACCGCAACCCGAAGCATGCATACAGAAATGCCATTAGCATATCTTTCTTGTTTTCTATCTTACGTGGGTCTCCCGGCATCACATATCGCACAGACTTTCCTGAAGGCGTTGTTTCTGCTTGAATGCGTAGCAATTGATGTTTCAGTGCCTGCACTCCCAGATACCCTACTGAGCATATATGATCAGGGTCGTTTCGATCCATCTGAGGAAGGTACGCCCCTATATACAATCGACCTACGTCCATCTGTGCCCTGCTGTATCCTACCAGCTCCTGGTTCATTATATCGGTTGTTGACAGCAACCTAAGACCGGGCCATGCTTCAGCGTCGGCTTTTAGATGGTTGAATTCGTCGTCCTCCATATCATAAATCTTTTGTGGTGGTTTCCACAGTGGATCAGGCCGTCCTGTCTCGTCGACCGGAGGTGAAGGATTCGCTAGCTCGTCTCGTACGTGTACACCACCACCCCTGGCATCCATAATCAGACCAGGGAACTCTACGGTACCTACTATGTTGTACCTACTCTTCAATTCGTAAATCAGAGTAGAAGTGTCTTGTACGGTAAGATGTTGATGTTGTTCAGCCCATATCACATTACTCCACGGGGACGCCCCAGTACTCCCATCCAGCTGATAATCACCAGCATGCCCATTGAAGAACCTCGCCGGCATACTGCCTACTCGGATTACTACCATTGATGTAAAATCAGCAGTTCGGGCAGTATCTACGCCTAATACACAAGGATCATCACATCGAAACAACACTGGAGGGAGATATCGGGTGCCTCGTTGTTGTGCATTCCATCCACGATTGTTTTCTTCGCTCTCCGTATAAATAGGACCAGTGGCGCCCTCAACTAACACTGGGGGATACACACTACCAGAAGCCCGAATAAAGACGTTACGCTGTTCAGCGTGCCAAGAGTCGGAGTCTACGATTCCTTGGTCGAGTGGGTCCTCTAGAGTCTTCTTGTTTACAGGGTAAGTGTAGATATAATCTTTCTGATCACGATCGTCCCACAACAAGTCGCGTCCTTGGCGGGCTCATGTATAGTTGACATTTTATT
>JAHOYU010000172.1 GCA_019038625.1 Candidatus Latescibacterota bacterium
CGGTTCGAGTGTAGCAAGTGGAGTATACTTCTACAAAATCGAAGCGGGCGAGTTCCAGAGCACCAAAAAGATGGTACTGCTCCGATAGTACTATTCTGAAGGTGTGATGCCTTGAGGGGCCGGATTTATCCGGCCCCTTTTTTTGTCTGTCCACAGGGAATCCGGGCTTATCTTTTTTGCCGTGCATGTAGTTCGCGAGATACATGCCCCCTCACTGCGTCGATCTACCGTAGCAAAAACGCTACTATAGGGGGCCTGTACCGTAGCGATTCTGCTACTATATCCGATTGATGCTGCCCTTACCGATTGACCTGACACACCTTTTTTGCTAGTTTACCAGTACATTTTTCTGATTTTTTCCTTCCTCTCCACTAGGAGGAATTTCTTTGAACAATATGATGAATAAAATAGTAAAAAGCGTGTTTCTGGTTGTATTTGCTTTCATTTTCCTCATCCAGGCATCGCCATTTTTCTCGGCAGGCTGTATGGCGGCCGAGAACGACGATCTGAGGTTTGCCCAGAGGCTGCAGAGGGACGGGATGTTCATTGCCGCCGCGGAAGAATATCTCAGGTTCTCGGAAAAATATCCAGACAGCGCCCTTTGTCCACTGGCCCTGTTCAACGCGGGGGAATCGTGGATGAGGGCAAACAGGGCAGACAATGCTCTTGATGCACTGTCGATGATGCTTGCCTCTTACCCTGGTGATGAGAACAGTTGCAGAGCCAGATTCTATCGCGGCGACATAATGAGGGTGATGAAGAAGTACAGGGAAGCTGCGGACGAACTGATGCTTATAGAGGAAGCATTCCCCGAATGTCCATTAAAGGAACAGGCCCTCCTGCTGGCCGGGGAATGCAGGATATCCGCAGGCGACAATCATGGCGCTGCCTCGGTCCTTCGCAGGCTGGTGGATTCGGGGAGCGACGAGGCTTTAAAACCACGGGCGATGTTCGGACTCGCGATGGCGCTCGCAAATATCAGCAGGGATCTCGAAGCAGACCGGGTCCTGGAAGACCTGGCCTCTTCGTACGGAGATTCGCCGGTTTCTGCCCTCGCTTTTCTCAGACTGGGTGAACGGGCCGTGGACAGGGGAGAGACAGGGAAGGCGGAGGAATATTTCAGGAAAGTATTATCCTCGTACAAAGAAGACAACCTCAGGGAAAAGGCGCTGGCCAGATTAATAGATGTCAGGGAGATCTCAGGAGATGACAGCTCTGTGCTGGAAGAGTCTGTGAGATTCTTAAAGGATTTTCTCGATTCAGAACAGAGGCCCGGGATCTACAGGAAGGCCGTAGATTCGGCGTGGCGCCTCAAGAGACACGACAGGGCTCTGACGCTGATGAGTGACTGGGCCGCCGAGGGCAGCATGGCCGACAGCACAGGCGAACTCACATTGCTCAAGGGCAGGATACTGGCCGATCGTGGACGCATGGGAGAGGCCCTGGATGTGCTGAAGGAATTCAGGTATGGATGGCCCCGTTCCCCTCAGATGGTGGAGGGACTTCTGCTCGAAGCGGGCCTTCTCCGGGAAGCGGGACAGCCGCAGGCTGCCGCCGGCAGGTTGCACCTGGCGCTTATTGAAGAAGGTGACCCGACCATCAGGACAGGGATAGTGTCAATGCTTGCCGATGTATCAGCCAGGGGCCTTTCCGATACGCTTTCAGCGATCCGCTATTGGGAGATGGCAGCGAAGCTCGACGATACAGGCACCGTAGCGGCTGCGGCTCTATGGAATGCAGGAAGTGCCAGGGAAGCGGCGGGAGATGCAAAGGGAGCAAGATCACGATTTATGGAACTGGCCAGGCGTTTTCCCGAGAGTGAGTTTGCGGGCAGAGCCGGAACCCGGCTCAAGAAAATGGATCTGATGAGCAACCCCGATGATTCAGCAATAACCGAAATAGCAGCTTACGCGCTGGCTGATTATCCACAGGAGGTCAAGGCTGTACAGATGGGGATCCTTCTTCTTGAAAAGGCGGACAGGCCCGAAGAGGCAGTGGGCTTCCTGAACAGGGGCCTCAAGGATGATCTGTCCGATGTGCTTGCAGCGAAGGCGAGGTTTTATCTGGGGATGGCCCATTACCGTCTCTTTGAGCTGTCGTCGGTGGACGGCAGCCCGGATAATGGAGAAAAGAAAAAGGCATTGTCGGAGTGGCTCGAGGTGGCGAGGAATCATTCAGGGGCTGAGTATGGCGGCCGGGCGCACAGGGAATATCTTTGTTACAAACTGGAAGAGTGGAAGCTGGCGGACAGGTTAAAAAAGATCGATGAATTCCTGGGATATTACGGTGATTCTGAGCACAAGTGGTGGGCACGGGGTGCAAAGGGTGGGTACCTGTACGAAGCGGCATCGGGTGGAAATGCCTGGGCCGTGGACAGCGCACTGACGGTCCTTGAGATGACCGACTCGGAAGAATCGCCGACCGATATCAGGAAGGAAGCGGTCCTTCGCATGGGATATCTCTACCGGTTGAAGGGTGACAGTGAAAAGGCTGCCGGGTATTTCAGGCGCTTCATTGCCGCATACGGTGAGGATGAACGCTCCGCCCCGGTAAGCTATGATCTGGGCGAGGCTCTGATCTCCATTAAGGATTATCGCGGGGCTCTGTCTGCTTATCGGGAATGCATGAAAAAACGGCCTTCACGTTCGACAGCCGCAAAATGTGCCCTGAGGATAGGAGACATGAAATACTATCTGCGCGATTTCAGCGGGGCAGCGATCGAGTACCGGAATTTCAGCGCCGTTTTTCCAGAGAGCAATCTTGTGGATGAGACGGCTTACAGGGAGGCTCTCGCTCTCGAAAGACTTGGTGAGTTCGGCCATTGTGATTCTATCCTGACTACTCTGGAAAAGAGCGAAGATCTGCCGGAAGGGCTCAGAATCAGGCTTCTCTCCAGGCTGGCGATCCGCCTGAAAACGACCGGCAGGGCAGCAGAGGCGAAAGTCTTCCTGGAAGAGCTGGTAAAGCTCGAAAGAAGGCATGAGCACCTCGTCCTCTACGGAGAAGTGCTGCTTGAGACCGGTGATCTCAGTCAGGCAGAAAGAGTCTTCTCCGACGCGATAAGATTCGATGGAGTGGATTCCTGTAGAGTGACTGGTGGACGGGCAAAGGCGAGATTCATGAGAGGTGAGGCCGGGAAAGCAAGTGAAGATCTTCAGATGCTTCTCGAACGGAAGCCGGACTGCGCATTGATAGCCGGGATACTTCTCGAAAAGGGACGTTACGAAGCTGGGAAGAGCAGCTATGATGAGGCGGAAATCACATTTTCAATATTGAGAGAAAGATTTGCCGGAACGGGAGAAGCGTCAGAAGCCCTTTATGACATGGCGGTCTGCGACATGAAGCGGGGCGGATATGATCGTGCGATCGAGAGACTGAACACCATGTTGAGAGAGGTTCCCTATTCAAGTATCGCCGATCAGGCATATTTCAAGCTCGCCTCAGCATATTACGGGGCCGGCACACTCAACCTGGCAGCAGTCAATTACGGGCTGGCGGCCGAGGCATCCAAAGATGACGAGACTGTATTTCTGGCGCTGAAGAACATGGCGATGATATATCAGGAACTGGAAGACTGGGAAAGGGCAGCGGAAGGCTGGTACAGAGTCTGCGAGCGATTCCCCGGCAGGGATGACATCGTAGAGCTGTTCTTCAACCTGGGCTTCAGTTACGGGCAGTCGGGAAGTTTCGAGATGGCTCGGGAGGTATACTCCAGGATTCCGGGGATAGCCCGGACCGAGGAACAGCAGGGCAGGGCCCATTACTGGGCCGGCATCAGCCTGAAGAACCTCGGGAGGTTTGCCGAGGCGGTCAGGGAATTTCTCCGTGTCCCATATCTCAGGACGGGAGGGATGTGGGGAGTGACGGCGAAACTCGAAGCAGCGATCTGCTATGAACGAAATGGTCAGACCGAACAGGCCATTCAGATATACGAAAGAATAATATCGAGCCATGGCCAGAATTCCGATTGGGGATCTCTCGCGAAAAAAGCCCTCGACAGGATCAACGGAGTCGAAGCCAATGATGCGGGCGCCGGAGAATCGGGCACTGGCCAGGAGGACAGCGAAGGCTCTTCCGGGAACGGGGACATGTAGATGGCCCGTGAAAATCTTGTCGTAAAGGGAGCACGCGAACACAACCTGAAAAACATCACCGTCACTATTCCAAGGGGTTCTTTCGTAGTAGTCACAGGGTTGAGTGGTTCGGGCAAATCCTCTCTGGCTTTCGATACGATCTACGCTGAGGGCCAGAGAAGATATGTCGAATCCCTCTCCAGCTATGCCAGACAATTCCTCGAACAGATGGAAAAACCGGATGTCGATTCGATAGAGGGACTTTCCCCGTCGATATCAATCGATCAGAGGACCACAGCCCGCAATCCGCGTTCGACAGTCGGTACGATCACCGAGATATACGATTACCTCCGCGTGCTTTTCGCCCGTCTGGGCCTCCCTCATTGCCCGGGGTGCGGCAGAAGGATATCCAGGCAGACTGTGGCAGAGGTAGTTGACAGATTGACCGCGCTTGAAGAGGGAACAGGACTGATGATAATGGCGCCTGTAGTCAGGGGAAGAAAGGGCGAGCACAAAGCCCTTCTGTCCAGACTCGGGACGAGTGGATTTACGAGGGTCCGGATCGATGGAGAGACTTATTCCCTGGACGACCTGCCAGATTTTGACAAGAAAAAGAAACATGATATAGAGGTGATCGTCGACAGGCTCAAGGTTCGCAGCGGGGTCGAGAGGAGAATCGCTGATTCCGCCGAGACCGCGGCAAAAGCTGGAGATGGCGTTATCATGGTCATGCAGGGAAAGGAAGAGGTCCTGTACAGTCTGGAGTATTCCTGTCCGTGGTGTGGTGGGGGGCTCGGAGAGGTATCGCCGAGGATGTTTTCCTTTAACTCTCCCTATGGCGCATGTGAAGAATGTCATGGACTCGGCACGACGATCGATTTTGCAATGGAGCTGGTCGTTCCCGATGGTTCGCTGAGCCTGCAGGATGGTGCTGTCGCTTCAGTTGGGGCTCTGAAAGATAACTGGTTCCGTTGCAGGATAGAGGCGCTAGCCGAGCTTCATGGATTCTCCCTCAGCAGGCCGTTCGACAGACTTCCCGCGACCATAAGGAAGCTCATCCTTGAGGGTTCTGAAGACGAGATCGTGGTCAAATACGATTTCGAAAAGGGACGGGGCGAGTATGTCACGAACTGGGAAGGGATCATTCCCAACCTCAGGAGAAGATATCACCAGACAAGGTCTGATGCTGTTAGAAAATGGATCGAGACTTATATGACCAGGGACAGGTGTGCCGAATGCGACGGGTCGAGATTGAAGAAGGAAAGCCTGTCTGTAACGGTCTCGGACCTGAGGATATCTGATGTGACATCGATGACGATAGAATCGGTGGCGGAATTCTTCGACGGGCTCGATCTGCAGGGAAATGACGCGCTGATCGGTGGCCCCCTGATAACAGAGATAAGTTCCAGGCTCGATTTCCTGAAGAACGTGGGGCTCGATTATCTCACTCTCGACAGGTCCTCCTCGACCCTTGCGGGTGGCGAGGCGCAGAGGATCCGGCTTGCAACTCAGATAGGTTCAAAGCTGGTCGGGGTCCTTTATATACTCGACGAGCCATCGATCGGACTTCACCAGCGGGATAACGACAAGTTGATCGGTACTTTAAAGGAGCTCCGTGATGTCGGCAACACGGTTATCGTGATAGAGCATGACAGGGAGACCATACTCGCGGCGGATTACGTCATAGACCTCGGTCCTGGGGCTGGAGAGCACGGCGGGTATGTCGTTGCGACAGGCACACCGAAAGAGGTCGGAGATGTAAAGGAAAGCCCGACGGGCCGATACTTGAAGAATATGGAATATTTCGAGCCGGACAGGCAGGAGAGGAAAGGGAACGGAGGGAAGATCGTCCTCAGGGGAGCCAGGGCTAACAATCTAAAAAATATCGACGTGACCTTTCCACTGGGAAAGATGGTGTGCGTGACGGGAGTCTCGGGTTCCGGCAAGAGCACGATGGTCAACGACATACTGTACCGGGCCCTTCATAGAAAATTCTACAGGAGCAACAGGCTTCCGGGCGAGCACGACGGAGTCGAAGGTGTGGAAAACATAGATAAGGTGATCAATATAACCCAGTCTCCGATCGGCAGGACACCCCGTTCGAATCCAGCAACGTACACAGGGATATTCGGTCCGGTAAGGGACCTCTTTTCCAGATTGCCGGAATCCAGGGTGCGCGGATACAAGCCGGGAAGATTCTCTTTCAATGTCAAGGGTGGCAGATGTGAGGCGTGCCGGGGGGACGGGATGATAAAAGTGGAGATGCATTTTCTGCCGGACGTCTATGTCCACTGCCAGGAATGCAAGGCCAGGAGATATAACAGGGAGACGCTCGAGATAACCTTCAGGAACAAAAATATCTCAGAGGTGTTGGAGATGACGGTCCACGAGGCCTCGGAATTTTTCGAAAATATTCCCTCCGTGCGCCGAAAACTGAAAGTCTTGCAGGATGTGGGGCTGGGATATATCAGGCTGGGGCAGCCTGCGACGACATTGTCGGGGGGAGAGGCCCAGAGAGTGAAGCTCTCCACGGAACTTTCAAAGAAGGGAACGGGAAGGACTCTCTACATCCTCGATGAACCAAGTACGGGTCTACACTTCGAGGATGTCAAACTTCTGATGAAAGTACTCGGAAGGCTTGTGGATAAAGGCAACACGGTTCTCGTTATCGAACACAATCCTGATATCATCCGGCACGCGGATCATATCATCGACCTGGGGCCTGAAGGTGGGGGACATGGGGGAGAAATAGTATACGCCGGCCCGCCCGCCGGGATAGTGAACTGCAAGGAATCATGGACGGGGAAGATGCTCCGGGACCAGATGAAGCCGAAAAAGAGAAGAAAATGAATTGCGGGCCCGATGTCTACTTGACGCTGGCCCCCTATTAGTGATTATTTATAATTCGTGTCCGATATATAGTTTGTAAAAAGGAGTGGTTGATGGCCCGGAAGACACCGATTTATGATTCACATGTGGAACTGGGTGGCAGGATCGTCGATTTTGCGGGATTCATGATGCCAGTTTCGTTTGAAGGTATTGTGGCCGAACATGAAAGAGTCAGGAATAAAGTCGGGTTCTTCGATGTCAGTCACATGGGAGAGATAGAGATAACAGGTGGGGAGGCGGTCCAGTTCGCCGATCGCGCAGTCAGTAATAATGTGGGTAAACTGCATCCAGGCCAGATCTGCTATTCGGTGTGCTGCAATGATCAGGGAAAGATCCTCGACGATCTGCTCGTCTACAAGTTTTCAGACGAGAGAGTACTTTTTGTAGTAAATGCGGTAAACGCTGATAAGATCTACGACCACCTGACCGGGATCCGTGAGGGCGACGCGGAGGTGACCAATCTCAGTGAGACGACAGGGCAGATCGCCATACAAGGTCCCGCGTCGAGAGAATTGATCCTGAACAGCGATTTCTGCGGTCCAGTACGCGACAGGTTGAAGGAACTGGACTATTACAGATTTATTACATTCGAATTCCAGGGAGAGGAAGTCATCCTCTCGAGGACCGGTTATACGGGTGAACTGGGATACGAGATATATCTACCTGCAGGCTTGACACTGGATGTATGGAGAAGATTGCTGGAGGACGGAGCGGATCTGGGTGCGGCCCCGATAGGGCTCGGTGCACGGGACACACTGAGGTTCGAACCATGCTATTGTCTCTATGGACACGAATTGAGTGAAGAGACATCACCACTGGAGGCGGGCCTTTCCTGGGTCACCAAGCTTAAAAAGGGCGACTTTATCGGTCGCGACGCACTTGTAAGGGAAAAAGAGGAAAAGCCGGCCCGCAAGCTCATAGGACTGGAACTGAAAGAACGAGGTATTCCGAGACAGGGATGCGGCGTGTTGCATGAGGGAGAGGAAGTCGGGACTATAACCTCCGGCACTTTCTCGCCGACTCTCGGCAAGCCGCTGGCTATGGCCCTTGTTAAGAGGTCGGTACCGAAAGATGCGACAGGGCTGGCGATAGATATCAGAGGCCGGGCAGTACCGGCCGAGAAAGTGAAAATGCCGTTTTACGAAAGTCATGTCAACGATTGACGGACCGCCTGAAAGGATGGTGCAAGATGGTTCCCGAAGAATCAAAATTTACCAAGGATCATGAATGGGTATTCGTGGAAGACGAGATCGCCACTATCGGGATCAGTGACTACGCGACGGGTGAACTCGGAGATATCGTATATGTCGAGCTTCCTGAAGTGGACACGGAGGTTCAGCAGCTTGATCCCATCGGAACTATAGAAGCCGTAAAGACTGTTGCAGAACTTTTCTCGCCGGTCAGTGGTACGATAGTGGAGATCAATGACGCGATCATGGAAAATCCCGAGACTGTCAACTCCAGTCCTTTCGGGGACGGCTGGTTCATCAAGATCAAGATGGATGATCCGGGCGAGTTGGACGCGTTGTTCAGTTATAGCGAGTACCAGGAATTCCTGGGAGAACAGACAGAATAGAGACATGACCTGAGGATCATTAAAGAGGAAGAGCAGATGAGTTATATTCAGAACACCGACCGGGACAGGAAAGAGATGCTCGATGCTATCGGCGTCTCGTCCTTTGATGAACTGCTTGCTCCAGTCCCCCCGGAGTTGAGAGTGGACGGCTGCCTGGATCTGCCATCCGGGATGAGCGAGGCAGAGATCTCGTCGCATTTCACGGCCATGGCTGCCAGAAACAATCCGGCATCCGCGGAGGCGACTTTCCTGGGCGGGGGCATCTATGACAGGTTCATTCCTGCTACGGTAAGATACGTACTTTCCAGAAGCGAATTCTACACATCATACACTCCCTACCAGGCGGAAGTGAGCCAGGGAACCCTGCAGGCGATATACGAGTATCAGACAATGATCGCGAGGCTCACCGCCATGGACGCTGCGAACGCGTCGATGTACGACGGAGCCACCTCGCTGGCCGAGGCGATGCTGATGGCCTGTACGATAAAGAGGGCGGACAGGATACTTGTCCCGGGCGCCATGTCGGGCAGGGTGAGGGGTGTGCTGGAAAGTTACGCGTCCGGACATTCCATCTCGATCGAGAATATACCATGGGATTCTGAAGGAATGCTCGACCTTGAAAAGATGAATGAGATGCTGGCAGAGAAGACAGCTGCCGTCATACTCGCGCAGCCGAACTATTTCGGTATGATAGAGGACGCGGAGAAGATCACGGCAATGGTTCACGACAAAGGCGCTCTTTTGATAGCGCTGGTCGATCCCGTATCACTCGCGCTGATCACTCCTCCAGGTGACTACGATGCCGATATAGTAGTTGGCGAAGCTCAGTCGCTCGGAATCGCGCAGAACTTCGGGGGCCCTCTTCTCGGATTTATGGCGACGAAAAAAAAGTATATCAGGAAATGTCCCGGACGCCTTATCAGTGCCACAAAGGACATCGAGGGTAAACGCGGCTATGTGATGACTCTTCAGACGAGGGAGCAGCACATCCGTCGTGAAAAGGCCACATCGAACATCTGCACGAACGAAGGGCTCTGCGCCCTCGCCGCTGCGGTCTACCTTTCGACTCTTGGAGAAGAAGGATTCCGTGGAGTCGCAGAGCAGAGCGCGGCCGGCAGCCACACCCTTTATAATATGCTCAGGGAGATCGACGGCGTCGAACTTCCGTTCGGGGAGAATTTTTTCCAGGAATTCGTGGTGAGGGTTCCGGGGCGTCTCAAGGAATTCATGAAGGCGGCCAGGGACCAGGGTATCCTGGCGGGTATTGATCTTTCGGAGAATTATCCGGGGCTGGGTGGCGACTCTATCCTTGTAGCAGTCACCGAGAGACGCACCAGAGCCGAGTTGGAGAAATACTGCTCGGTCGTGGCAGGGAAGGGGGGTAAGTGATGAGCAGGACAATATTCGAAAAGGGAATCGGTGGAAAGAGCGGGGACTACTTGCCGACAGGTGATTTCAGTCTCGATACGATCGAAGGGATCAGGACCAGAAAGGGTCCGGTCGGGCTGCCCGAAATTGGTGAGCAGGATATCATAAGGCATTACGTCGAGCTTGCCTCAAAGAACTATCATATAGACAAGGGGATGTATCCACTAGGCAGCTGCACGATGAAATACAACCCCGTAGTCAACGAGGAGATAGCGGGCCTCGGTGGATTCGCTGGATTGCATCCGGAGCAGGACGATGACGATGTCCAGGGTGCCCTCGAGTTGATGTACAGTCTCGAGTCAGCACTCTGCGAGATCTGTGGAATGAGCGCGTTCAGCCTTCAACCGGTCGCCGGAGCTCACGGGGAGATGACCGGGATGATGGTCGCGAAAGATTATTTCAGGAGCAGGGGAGAAGAACGCAAGACAGTGATCGTGCCGGATTCCGCGCACGGGACCAATCCGGCCAGCGTCGTTATCTGTGGGTTCGAGCCGAAGACGATGGCGTCAGACGAACACGGACTCATAGACCCTGAGGTCCTCGCGGCTCAGATCGGTGACGATACAGCTGTCCTGATGTTGACCCTGCCGAACACGCTTGGCCTTTTTGAGAAAGAGATAGCCCGGATAGCGGAGATAGTCCATGAAGCCGGAGCTCTCATTTATATGGACGGGGCGAACATGAACGCCCTTCTCGGTATTGTACGGCCGGGGGCGATCGGTATCGACATCATGCACCTGAACCTTCACAAGACGTTCGGGACACCTCATGGTGGCGGTGGCCCGGGTTCCGGACCGGTAGGGGTAAGGGAACATCTGGCCGATTTTCTTCCCGTTCCAAGAGTCGTTGTCGAGGACGGAAAATACAGCCGGGTATACGAGTCGAAGAATTCGCTCGGACGAGTCCACCCGTGGCATGGCAATTTCAATGTCTGTGTAAAGGCCTACGCCTATATCTGTGCCTGTGGCAGTGAAGGCCTGCGGGCCGTTTCAGAGAATGCCATAGTCAACGCGAACTACCTGATGAAAAAGGTCGGGCAGTGGTACGACATCAAGTATCCCGGTCCATGCATGCACGAGTTTGTCGCTTCGGGCCGGAATCTCAAACAGTATGATGTGAGGACGACAGATATAGCCAAGAGGCTTCTCGATTATGGGCTGCATGCCCCAACGGTATATTTTCCGTTGATCGTCGAGGAGGCGTTGATGATAGAGCCGGTGGAGACCGAAAAGAAAGAGACTCTCGATAATTTCGCCAACGTGATGGAAAAGATCGCGATCGAGGCGAAAGAGGATCCCGAGCTCCTTCATGAGGCTCCTCTAACGACACCGGTCAGGCGTCTGGATGAAGCTTCCGCCGCGAGGAGCCCCGAACTCTGCTGGCCCGGACTGGACGGTTCGGACGGCGAAGGGGATTGAGACCAGGCAGCCATGA
>JAHOYU010000173.1 GCA_019038625.1 Candidatus Latescibacterota bacterium
GGCGGTTCTGACGGTGCTGACGAAAAGTCTTTCACCGACGCGAATGGCGATGGGTTCGACGACGACTATGCGGACCGTGTACGAAATGACGTGGGTGAAGGCGAAAGTACTCGCACAGATTTATCCAGTTCCGCGGATGATGGATCAAGGAAACATCAGCGATCCGGAACCGAGGAATTTGATGGCGATTTGAAGGTCTTTGGTGATGATAACGACGGAACCCAGGATGGCGATATGGTGCACAGGACCCAAGGCCCCGGTTTCGACAACGAAGACACCCAGATTGGTCCCAATGAAGGCGAAGAGTATTTTGGCGAGGAAAGTGACCTTGGTGACGGTGACATGGTCCATGAGCAAGTTCGAGGAGGAAATGGTCGCAAGTAAGTTGACCTACTAACCTTCTGAATCATAAACGGAGCGGGACCAGCATCTGGTCCCGCTCCGTTTTTAGTGCGCCAAGTATGGGGCTATCTCGGAGTGGGAAGACTCCACCAGGGAGGAAATAGCGGGGGAAAGGGTACAGAAAAATGGTCTCTCAGGCCAAGATGTGTTTACCAAACTATTTGATCCCACCTTGGTTTGAGTTCCCTGGATAGCCCCATGAATAATAAGGTGCTCCCAGCCGAACTTCACCTCGTGGCCGCCCGCCAATCTAGGCAAAGTGGGATGAATTTTTCCCGACTGTCGGCATTATGACTGAACGGATGAAAACCGCTTCGCAGGAATTTGCGAGAGGGGTAGTTTCTCTCTCGCAGAGATTTGCGAAGAAATAAAAACGGTCGTTTCTGTAACTTTCCTTTCTCTCCCCATAGTTCCTTGAAAGGGCGAGAATTACTTTGGGTGAAAATTGTTTAGCGCTCGGGAACGCCATTTGCAAATGATTCCCTCGACGGGGAGAATAGAGAATGTTGCCCAAAACCTCCCAAGGAGGAACAAGACATGAAGACCCTAATGACTTCGATTTGGATGGCGCTGTTGATCAGCTTGCTGGCTGTGGGTGCTTTTGCGCAGGTAGCTGAGACCATTGGTGATCTTGGTGGAGTTGGTGACGCTGTTAACCAGGATTTTATTGACCCTGCAGATAACCGAGTAGACGATGAGAGTGCGGCGGGTACGGCAACGCAATACGGCCCTCCCGTTCCTGGACTTATACCTCAGTCTGCAACCGAAAAGTCTATGGACCCGAATGATTTCCCGGACCACGATAGCAAGGGCAACAGCGAGCGCAACCGGACCGTGGAGCGGACCGAGAGCCATATCATGAACCAGGGTGATACCGGATCCGGCGGTTCTGACGGTGCTGACGAAAAGTCTTTCACCGACGCGAATGGCGATGGGTTCGACGACGACTATGCGGACCGTGTACGAAATGACGTGGGTGAAGGCGAAAGTACTCGCACAGATTTATCCAGTTCCGCGGATGATGGATCAAGGAAACATCAGCGATCCGGAACCGAGGAATTTGATGGCGATTTGAAGGTCTTTGGTGATGATAACGACGGAACCCAGGATGGCGATATGGTGCACAGGACCCAAGGCCCCGGTTTCGACAACGAAGACACCCAGATTGGTCCCAATGAAGGCGAAGAGTATTTTGGCGAGGAAAGTGACCTTGGTGACGGTGACATGGTCCATGAGCAAGTTCGAGGAGGAAATGGTCGCAAGTAAGTTGACCTACTAACCTTCTGAATCATAAACGGAGCGGGACCAGCATCTGGTCCCGCTCATTCTTAATAAATGCAGCTTTGTTCAAACAAACCCCCCATCCTCCCCCTCAGCCCTCTTCCCACTCGCCCTCTTCCCAAAGTACCTAACCGTAGCCCCCACCAAAAAATACATTACCCAAACCCACACCAATGCCAACATCAGGAGAGGAAACAACCCAAGCATAGGTGGATTCGCGTTGAAGGTATTGAAATACCGAATCCCCACCAACAGGACAACGTTCGCGAAGATTGGAATGATAACGAATGGTGTCTTGAGGTAAGACATATTTCCACTCCTTGGTTTAGCCGCTTGATTTGCCGCGGTCACACAAAATCCGGCAAGTGTTCCAGCAGGTCGCTCGGCTGACAGCCCAACTCCTTGCATATCGCATCCAGGGTGCTGAACCGCATTCCCTTGACCTTGCCCGTCTTCAACAAGCTGAGGTTAGTCACCGAAATACCGATACGCTCGGATAGCTCTGTGAGCGTCATCT
>JAHOYU010000174.1 GCA_019038625.1 Candidatus Latescibacterota bacterium
CGCCATTAATTATCCTCCTGATTAAAGAATTGGTTTTTTATAATGGTTCCTCGCTGTTTTGTATGGGTGAACTGAATTAAACAACTTTTGAGTTCAGGTAGAATCAAGACCAGTTCCCATACTTTCGCCACGGAGGCAGCAATCATGAATCACTCCACATTGGAAGCAGCGCTCGGCCTATCAGCTCCATGGAAGGTCACCGAAGATCGTTTCTCTGTTAAAGAAAAACGTCTGGATATCACCATCGATTTCGAACCTGGCAGCACATTCACCTGCCCGGACTGTGGAGCGGGAGGCGCCAAAGCACACGATACGCAGGAACGAACATGGCGTCATCTGAACTTCTTTCAACATGAGACCTATCTACATGCCCGGGTTCCACGAGTTGAGTGTCCCCAGGGATGCGGTATCAAGACCGTGGAAGTGCCCTGGACACGCTCCCGCAGCGGCTTCACGGCGCTGTTCGAAGCTCTGATCATGATCATGGCTCGCGAGATGCCTGTGGCGGTCATTGCAGCCATAGTTGGCGAGCACGATACACGCATCTGGCGCGTGCTCCACCATCATGTCGAAGAAGCCCGCAGGGAGGCCGATTTCTCTGAAGTGCGCCGTATCGGCATGGATGAAACGGCCAGTCGCAGGGGACATAACTACATCAGTCTCTTCTTCGATTTGGACGTAAAACGTCTCCTGTACGGGGCGGAAGGGCGCGATCAAGACACCGTCAGTGCCTTCGCAGTCGACCTGAGTGCCCACGGGGGCGACCCCGATCAGGTCCAACAGGTCTGCTGTGATATGTGGCCCGCATATATAAAAGGCGTGAATGCGTCCTTTCCCAATGCGGAGATCACCTTTGATCGATTTCATATTATGAAGATCATGAACCAGGCGGTGGACGAAGTCCGGCGGCAGGAGGCCAAAACCACAGACGTGTTGAAGAAAACGCGCTACCTGTGGCTCAAGAACCCCAACAATCTGACCGGTAAGCAACGTCGAAAGATGGACTCCTTGACGGACCACAACCTGAAGACAGCCAGAGCGTATCAGATCCGCCTGACCCTTCAAGAACTCTTTGAACAACCCGACCGAAAGACGGGGGAAGCTTTCCTGAAGTGCTGGTATTTCTGGGCCACCCACAGTCGCCTGGAACCCATTATTCAGGCCGCAAAGACCATCAAGCGTCATTGGGAAGGAGTCCTCAATTGGTTCGACAGCATGATCACCATTGGATTGCTGGAGGGGTTCAATAGTCTCATCCAGGCTGCTAAGGCACGCGCTCGTGGATATCGAACCAACCGTAATCTCATAACCATGGCCTATCTCATCGCTGGACAGCTTAAGTACAACTTACCCACATGAAACAGCGAGGAGCCTATAATAAATATCAATTTGAAAACCCGGAGACCAGCGGGTTTTTTCAGTTATGTCAAGAATTGTGTATAAATTTACACCTTGGCATACTTGGCTCAACTTCGTTGAGCTTGGCGAAAGCTCCGCTTTCGCAGGTAGAAATGAATTGCTGGCATACTTCGGATGCGGCAAGCACAATACGCTTGCTTGGCGAAAGCGAAGCTTTC